>JAITVS010000345.1 GCA_031285685.1 Tannerella sp. | reverse complement strand
GCCGGTTTTTTATACTCAACATTGATTTGTCCGGCCAATGCTTCGTAGCCGTTTTTTACAGAAGATGTTCCTTTGGAAACCTGAATGCTCTCCATCCATGGACCCGGAACATAGTCAAGGCCATAAAGCGAAGACGCACCGCGGAAATTCGGATAATTTTCCGTCAGCATTTGTACGTAAGTTCCGGATAACCCGAGTAACTTAATCTGGCGGGCTCCGGTTGACGCATCGGAATAGGACACGTCGACAGAAGGATTCGTCTCAAAACTTTCCGCCAGGTTACAACATGCTGCCCGGCAGAGTTCATCATATGTGATTTTCTGTGTCTGTAATACGCTTGTACGTGAAGAGATGGTTCCCATACGCCTTTCACTCACTACGACTTCGTCCAGTTCGATTTCCCCTTTTAATATGATGCGAAGGGCCTCTTTGTAGTTTTCAACGGTGATTGTTGCTGTTGTATATCCTACATAGCTGACTACTAATTGTTTTTCGTTATTTTTTTGTTCGAGTTCAAAGAAACCGTCCGCATTTGTCGTTGTTCCGCTATGTGTTTCCTGCCATGAAACATTCGCCCCTGCAACAGATTCATTGTTTTCGTCATAGACATAACCTTTGATTTTCTCTCCGGCCATAACAACCGATGAAAAAAGCAAAACTGTCAATATAAATAAATGTTTGATCATTATCGTTTCTTTTGATTTGATTTATTAATAAAATGATAGAAGAATGTCCGGAAATTATGAAGCAGACAAAAAGAGTCTGTTCCATTCGAACATACTTAACAGATGGGAAACCCCCTTTTAATAAATTACATCAAAAGAATTGTCAGGACAGACAGATAATCACGGGGACAGACTAATGGCGGCCCAGTAGCCGTATTGTTTTCATTGGTTATGATGATATGCACCGGTGAAATATTTAAAATATCACCGGACAGTAAATCTAATATTACGGGGGAAAGATCTACATTTTGTTCAGACGTATTGTGCGAACTCCAGTCGAAGCTGATTCGTTCTACACTGCAGCAGTTTCCGGATGAATGATCATGACAAAATTCACAACTTGCATGTATGGTGTTGCATTTGTTTTCTTCCGTATGATTATCACATGAATTTCCGGAACAGTGGGATATCTGGTTATTATGATTGTGGTTATTCCGGTGATTATGTTTGTGTATATCACAACATTTATCGTTTATCAGAACTTCTATGCCTTCCGACCTGCAATCATTACAACAGTATGAAATAATATTTATACCCGCTCCGCCATAGAATACCAGAACAGTCATTATGATAACAATCGAATGTGTAAATGCTTTTTTCATACTTTTGCAAAGGTATAAATGATTTATCACAAAAAGAAAAAGCTTTAATTTTTTTAACTCAAGATGTTAAAAAAAACTTGCTCGTACAATATTGTTTTGTATAAATCGATCGTAATTTGTCATAAAAAATAAGGATAAAGTCACAAATGTAACCTTACCCTTATTATTTATTTCATTCAGAATATTATTAATATCCGCGTATAGCTTCTATTCCGGGAAGAACTTTTCCTTCGATAGCTTCCAGAAGGGCTCCGCCACCGGTAGATACGTATGATACGCCATCAGCCAGGCCGAACTTATTCACACAGGCAACAGAATCTCCTCCACCTACAAGCGAGAATGCTCCGTTTTTGGTCGCTTCGACAATCGCCTCACCAACATTGCGTGAACCGTGAGTGAAGTTGTCAAACTCAAATACGCCTGTAGGACCGTTCCACAAAATTGTTTTTGATTTTTTGATTACTTCCGCAAATATTTCTTCTGTTTTAGGACCAATATCCAGACCTTCCCATCCGTCAGGAATTTTATCTACATCCACAAAGTCGGTTTTAGCGTCATTGCTGAAATCATCTGCGATTTTCGCATCTACAGCCAAAACAAGATTTACGCCTTTGTCTTTTGCTTTTTTCATCAGATCAAGGGCAAGATCAAGCTTATCGTCTTCGCAAAGGGATTTGCCGATTTGACCGCCTTGCGCTTTGGTAAACGTGTATGTCATACCTCCGGCAATAATCAGGTTATCAACCTTATTCAGCAGGTTTTCGATGATTTCTATTTTGGAAGATACTTTCGAGCCACCCATGATAGCAGTAAACGGACGGTTGATATCATTCAATATTTTTTCCACGGCTTTTACTTCTTTTTCCATTAAATAGCCGAACATTTTGTGATCCACATCGAAATATGCAGCGATCAGTGCTGTAGAGGCATGAGCACGATGAGCCGTTCCAAATGCGTCGTTCACATACGCATCGGCATAGGAAGCCAATGTTTCGGTAAATTTTTTCTGGCTTTCCTTTACCGCTTTTTTAGCAATGCTTTTTTCTTCGTCCGTAGCATTTTCGGCAAGTCCGCGTGGTTTACCTTCTTCTTCGGCATAGAAACGCAGGTTTTCAAGCAAAAGAACTTCGCCCGGTTGAAGGGCCGATGCTTTTATTTTGGCCTCTTCGCCTATGCAATCATTGGCAAATTGTACGTCCGTACCCAATAGTTCCGATACATGTCCGAGGATGTGTTTGAGTGAAAATTTGTCCGTAACGCCTTTCGGACGTCCCAGGTGTGAACCGATGATAACGCTGCCGCCGTCACCGATAATTTTTTTCAACGTAGGCATTGCTGCACGGATACGTGCATCGTCCGTGATGTTGAAGTTTTCATCCAGTGGCACATTGAAGTCCACGCGTACAAATGCCTTTTGACCGGCAAAATTGTAATTTTCAATTGTTTGCATAGTACATTAATATATTTAATTGGTATAATTGGCTTTTTTCGAAACTCATATTTTGTTGCTGCAAAGTTAACGAAAAAATAATATAACAATAAGAAAATATGAAATAATATATGTTCTTTTTGTTGTAATCTGATTTATTAATCTTTCATTTTTCACGATTTTATAACTCCGGCGTTCCTTCCAGTTTGAAGCGAATTCTCCAGCGGCCGTCCTGAAAATCATGACTGAGAAGTTTGATGTGTCCTATCTCCGATGTGTTTTGTACGTGTTCGCCAATGCAGGCGCATGCATCATAATCGCCTATACGAACGATACGCAACATTTCAGATACATTTTCCGGCAGCTTACTCAGATCAACATATTTACCGGCTTCTTCGTGCGGCATCAATTCACAGGTTACGGTCAGATGACGATCAATTGCCTTATTCACAAGACATTCTATTTCTGAAATCTTTTCTTCGGTCGGTGCTTCGCTGAGCAGGTAGTCGCATTTTGATTTTTTGCGTTCTATATGCGTGTTTTTTGAACGTGGGCATCCGAACATCCGGATCATTGTCTGGTTCAGAATATGCTCTGCTGTGTGCATCGGCGGATATTCCGCTTTATTATGTGAGTTTAATGTTGGGGTTTCTTCCATATTTTATATAATTTTTGGCGCAAAAATAGTAAAAACTTGTATCTTTGTCTCCTTAAATTTAAAATATATGCTGACTAAAGTAATCGATAACGATAAGATACATAAGCTTAAAACCTATATTGACAAAGGGGACAAGATTGTTATCGTATCTCATGAAATGCCGGATGGGGATGCGATAGGTTCTTCCTTGGGATTATATCATTATCTGATGTCGTTTGATAAAAAATCAATCAAAGTGATTGTTCCGAATAATTTTCCGGGATTTCTGAAATGGATGCCGGGAGCGAAAGATATAATTATTTATGAACAATATCCGGATTTTGCCACACAGTTGATTGCTGAGGCGGATGTTCTTTTTTGCCTTGACTTTAACGCAGTAAAAAGGGTGGGTAAGATGGCTTCGGCGATTGTCGCCTCTGATGCCAGAAAGGTGATGATAGATCATCATCTGGATCCTGAGGATTTCTGTAGGGTGGTGATTTCTTATCCGGAAATGAGTTCTACCAGTGAGCTTGTCTTTCGTATAATTTGTGCATTGGGCGATGTTGATCTGGTTGAAAAAGATGCCGCGGAATGTTTCTATACCGGAATGATGACGGATACGGGCTCGTTCAGCTATAATTCCAACAATGAGGGTATTTATTTGATTATCAGTGAACTGATAAAGAAGGGCATTGATAAGAATGAAATATACCGTAAAGTTAATCAGGTGTATTCCGAGTGTCGTCTGCGTTTGATGGGATATGTGCTTTACGAAAAACTAAAAGTTTTCCCGGATAAACAGGCCGCATTGTTTACGCTTACCCAGGAGGAACTGAATCGTTTTAAATATAAGAGCGGAGATACGGAAGGTTTTGTGAATCTGCCCCTGAGCATAAACGGAATCAGTTTTTCCGTATTTATGCGTGAGGAAACGAACCTTATAAAAATTTCATTGAGATCGGTAGGGGATTTTCCCTGTAATGAATTTGCTTCCAGGTATTTCAATGGCGGCGGGCATAAAAATGCTTCCGGTGGAGAGTTTTACGGAACATTGGAAGATGCCGTAAAGGTTTTTGAAGAAGGGTTAATACTGTATAATCCTAATAATCTTGAAAAAACCTGAATGGAAAACGCTATATTGCAAATAATGTCTATTTTTGTTGTGTAATTATTATTTAAATATTGGATATGAAGAAAAGTTTTTATCTTTTGCTGTTGATGGGATGCGTGTTGAATCTTGTTTTTACTGTTTCGTGTAATAAAACAAAGACGTATGAAGAGTTGAAATCCGATGAGAGGAAACTTATAGCAAAAATCCGGAATGAGAAAAATATGGTTATATTGGATACATATCCCACTGACGGAGTTTTTGGCGAGAATGAATTTGTCCAGTTGAGTAGCGGAATCTATCTCAATGTGGTGGATTCCGGAAATGGTAATCGTCCGGCAGTCAGAACAACCGATAAAGGCGGGACGGGTATTTTGATACGGTTGAGCGGAGAATATTATTACGGAGACACGACATACACGTTTAATACCTTTTCAAATACATCTACACCTTTTGAATTTGAATATGGTACGGCCTATACTGTGGTTAATAACCATGCGTCTTCCTATGATGCATATTACTATTTTTTCAGTATGGGGCTGGAGTCGATATTGTCTTATGTAGGGGATAGCGCCATTGTCAAATTACTTGTGCCCGGATATTCCGAGATCAGTAATTACCCTGCCGGAAGTACAATGCAGAATGGGGATGGCAGTGGGTTTATTCCTGTTTATTATGATAAGGTAAGATATTCATTTTATTCAGAGTAAAATATTATAATTATGACCTTAATTAAATCTATTTCAGGTATTCGCGGAACAATCGGCGGTACGCCGGACGAAGGATTGAGCCCATTGGCTATTGTGAAATTTGTATCGGCTTATGCCACATTTATCAGAAATAATACAACTGTTAAAACGAATCGCATTGTTGTGGGGCGTGATGCACGTATCTCCGGACCCATGGTAAAGCAGATTGTCATCGGAACGCTTATGGGAATGGGGTTTGATGTGGTAGATATTGATCTTGCCACAACGCCTACGACAGAAATTGCCGTTACAATGGAAAATGCCTGTGGAGGAATCATTATAACGGCAAGCCATAATCCGAAGCAATGGAATGCACTGAAACTGCTGAATGAACGCGGTGAGTTTCTGAATGCGGAAGAAGGTAATACCGTACTTGAGATCGCAGAACAGGAACGGTTCGAATATGCTATGGTTGATAAGCTTGGAAAAGTGATCACCGATACACGCTATAAGGAGCGTCATATTGAAAGTGTTTTGAAACTTGAACTTGTAGATGTGGAAGCTATCCGGACAGCCGATTTTCGCGTTGCAATAGACTGTGTCAATTCTGTAGGTGGAATTGTTATTCCCGAACTGTTATATGCCCTGGGGGTTAAAGAGATCTTTAAGCTTCATTGTAATCCGCATGGAAATTTTTCCCATAATCCGGAGCCTCTTCCTGAAAACCTGCAGGAGATTTCACAGCTTATGGGGCAAGCGAAAGCGGATGTCGGTTTTGTCGTAGATCCGGATGTCGACCGCCTGGCCGTAGTTTGTGAAAACGGAGAAATGTTCGGAGAAGAATATACACTCGTGTCGGTGAGCGATTATATCCTTTCAAATACGCTGGGAAATACGATCAGTAATCTTAGTTCAAGCCGGGCGCTGCGCGATGTTACGCTTAAACATGGCGGGCAATACAATGCCGCTGCTGTAGGAGAGGTCAATGTTGTTGCAAAAATGAAGGAAACAAATGCGGTAATAGGTGGCGAAGGGAATGGCGGGGTTATTTATCCGGCAAGTCATTATGGGCGTGACGCTTTGGTCGGTATTGCTTTGTTTTTGACGAATCTGGCGAAGAAAAAGATGAAGGTCAGCGAACTGCGTGCTACTTATCCGCAGTATTTTATATCCAAACAAAAAGTGGAGTTGACACCGGCTATTGATGTAGATGCCATTTTATTGAAAGTAAAGGAAAAGTTCGTGCAATACGACATTACTGATATAGACGGAGTGAAAATCGATTTTCCGGATAAATGGGTACATCTTCGCAAAAGTAATACAGAGCCCATTATACGTATTTACTCCGAAGCTCATACGGTGAAAGAGGCAGAGGAAATCGGGGGCGAACTGATCAAGATCATTAAACAGATGTGCGGATAACCGGAAGCGCCGGAATGTTCGGCAGAATGCTGTAAAACATATATAGAGCCTTTAAAATAACAGATACAATGAAAAAACAACTTCTTCTATTCTTCATATGCTCATTACTGGCTCATTCTGTATGGGCCGACGATATTGTAAACAGTAATACGATATCCATCATGAGTTACAATATCCGTAACGGCAAAGGACTTGATAATATAACGGATTATCAGCGTGTTGCGGACGTAATTCTATCTGAAGCGCCGGATGTTGTTGCGATTCAGGAAATAGATAGTGTCACAGGCAGGAGTAAGGGCGCAGATGTGTTGAAAGAACTGGCTGAGAGAACATTGATGCATCAGGTCTATGGTGCCTCGATTGTGTATGACGGAGGGAAATACGGCCTCGGCATATTATCCAAAGAACGTCCTTTGGCTTATTCTTCTCTGGCTTTGCCGGGACGTGAAGAGCAACGTCAGTTACTTATTGTCGAATATGAAAAGTTTATAATCGGGTGTACCCACCTCTCTCTGACAAAAGAAGACAGGATACTCTCTATTGATATCATTCGCGAGGAAGCCGCAAAATTAAATAAACCGTTTTTTCTCGCGGGGGATTTTAACGCTAAGCCTGAATCTGATTTCATAAAAGAGCTGCAAAAGGACTTTTCTTTGTTGAATAATGTAAAGAATTTTACCTTTCCGGCTGATGAACCCAGAGAATGTATCGATTATATAACTTATTACGATAAAGGAGAGAAAGGAAACGAAAAGAGACCTTTTACCGTTTTGTCGAATAAAGTATTGGAAGAAAAAGTTGCATCGGATCATCGTCCTGTCATTGTCAGGATTCGTTTTAAAATAAACCGGGCGGATATATTCCGTACCTTACCCTATTTGCAAAATCCGGTGGATAACGGCATCACTGTTATGTGGCAGACAAATGTTCCGGTATACAGTTGGGTAGAATACGGAACGGACACGATGAGTCTGAAAAAAGTTCGTACTTTACGTGACGGGCAGGTGATTTGTAATAACCTGAACCATAAGATCCGCCTTACGGATCTGGTGCCCGGGCAGAAATATTATTATCGTGTATGTTCACGTGAAATGACTTTGTACCAGGCTTACTATAAAGAATTCGGGGCAACGGCCACTTCGCCGTTTTACTCGTTCAGCCTGCCTTCGCAAAAGCAAACGGATTTTACCATACTTATTTTCAATGACCTGCATAAACGTCAGGATACATATGATGCTTTACTGGAGCAGGTGAAGCATATACCTTCTGATTTTGTTGTTTTTAACGGTGATTGCATTGACGATCCTGCCAATGAAGATCAGGCGCTGGAGCACCTTTCTTTATATTGCGCTAAAGCCGGCGCGTCGCAAAAGCCGGTATTTTTCCTGCGGGGAAACCATGAGATACGTAATGCCTATTCGATCGGGTTACGTGATTTGTTTGATTATGTCGGAGACAAGACCTACGGAGCGTTTAACTGGGGCGATACACGCTTTGTCATGTATGATTGCGGTGAAGATAAACCTGATACAACCTATGTATATTACGGGTTGAATGACTTTACGCAACTGAGGCTTGATCAATGCGAATTCCTGAAAAAAGAAATAGCGGGAAAAGAGTTTAAAAGTGCCTCTAGGCGGATACTGATCGGTCATGTCCCGATTTACGGCAATGGGGATGGGTACAGTCCGAGTACGGATCTGTGGGCGGATATCCTGGCCAAGGCTCCTTTTAATATTTCGATAAGCGGACATTTACACCGGTATTTCTATCATCCGAAAGGAACGGTAAAAGGAAATCCGTTTCCTGAATTAATAGGCGGCGCTCCACAACCGGAAAGGGCATTGGTGATGGTTTTGCGTAAAAAAGGAACACTTCTGACGATTACGGCTATAAATACAAAAGGAGAGACAATTCTGGAGAAGGAGTTATAGATTGATGCGGAAACTTAAAATTACAGAACTTAACCGTTTGACGGCGGAAGAATATAAGGCGAGTCATAAAACCTCTGTGGTGGTGGTTCTTGATCATATACGCAGTTTAAATAATGTGGGCTCCGTATTTCGAACGGCGGATGCATTCCGTATGGAGGCTGTCTATCTTTGCGGTATAACAGCGACTCCTCCCCATGCGGAAATTCATAAAACAGCTCTCGGTGCAGAGGACACGGTTACGTGGTATTATTTTAAAGAAACAATTGATGCCGTCAGGGATCTGAAACAACAGGGGTATGTGATATGTGCAGTGGAGCAGGCAGAGGGTAGTATCTCACTGGAAAAACTGTCTTCCGACGAAAATAAGAAATATGCCGTAGTCGTGGGACATGAGGTGAAAGGAGTGCAGCAGGAAGTGGTTGATGTATGCGACATGTGTATTGAAATA
Source organism: Tannerella sp. (assembly GCA_031285685.1). GTDB lineage: Bacteria > Bacteroidota > Bacteroidia > Bacteroidales > Tannerellaceae > Tannerella. The sequence continues at coordinate 20,457 of JAITVS010000345.1, read as the reverse complement.
CCTCAGTTCGGGACAAAGCATTCCCTGAATGTCTCAGTAGCCGCCGGTATTGTCCTCTGGGATTTTTTCAGAAAGTTAAATCATTCCGCGCTCGACTAACAGGACAACGCGTTCCGTCATGGAATCATTGCCTTTGGGATCGTATTCGGTTTTCAGGCTGGCTCCGAGCATACCTGCGAAAAGGTTCCAGAAACCTGCCCGGAATTTGCCCAGAAATGCGCCTACAAGCTGATAACTTGATTGATGACATTCCCTGTCGATCAGTTTTATCAGGAGTTTTCCCTGTGATAATGTAAGCTTTTTCAACTCCGGTTTATATTGTTTGAAAAGCTCTTTTTCCATTCTTTTCAAATGGGCATCTTTGGTCTTGTCATCCGGCAATGTTTCGATATATTCATAGGTTTCGATGAGTGTTGCATAAACCATCTTGGCATATGGCAACGTTTTCTTTACGTCACGGATCAGTTTATTATATTCGTGGCGTTCTTTTTCGTTTTTGAATTTGAGCGGTGGAAAAACAAGGACTTCTTTCAGGTAAACGAAAGGAATTGTATCTTTTCCTTCAACGGATCCGAATTGCTGTCCTTCCGGACGGATTTTCTTCATATTCGGAACCGTTGTCTCCAATGTACTTTGCGCATTGGCGATAGAGCCGCAAATAAAGCAATATGCGAAAAGGATCAATGAGATTTTTATTTTACCGGAAAATTTAGTCATAAACTATTTCTTCAGTATTTTCATCGTTTTAATTCTTATTTCCTTCAGAGGGTGGTCGCTGTTATCCGTACTTACCAATTCTATTTTATGTACAACATCCATGCCTTTTATCACCTCCCCGAATACCGTATAAGCTCCGTCCAGATGCGGTGCACCTCCATCTACCATATACGCCTCGCGTTGTTCCGGCGTTAATGAGATGTTTTTCTCTTTCTCCATTTTATCCAACTCATGTTCAGTATAATGCTTGCCGGTCACAATATAAAATTGTGTAGCCGAAGATGCGCGCTCCGGATTGACATCATCGCCTGAACGCGCCGCACATAACTGCCCTCTTTTATGGAAGTATTGGGGGTAAACAAATTCCGCCGGTATTTTATAATCCGGTTCTATGTAAGCTGCTCTGTTAACGGAATCGGTTGGGGCGTATTTTTCACCGGCCTGTATCATAAATTGCTTGATGACACGGTGGAACATGATGCTGTCGTACTTATTTTCCTGTACCAGTTTGATGAAATTATCACGGTGTTGAGGCGTTTCATTATACAATTCCACCGTTATTTTACCCATATCCGTTATGATCAGGACTTTTGTTTTTTGATCTTCTGCAAATACGGATATTGAAAATAGTGCGATGTATAATAAAGTAAGGGCTCGTTTCATAATCAATTATTTTTCGTCATTTTTAATTCGAAAACAGCTAATACACAAATAAAAAACGGATACAGATGTTTTTTATTGCCGGAATTGCTGCTTGCAATCATGCAAAGATAGCAATAAGTTATTCGATTTCAAACATGTTCACCGGATATTTAACGAATAAATGTTTTCAAAATAAAGATAATTAATTTATATTTGTGTTCTTAAATTATTCAACGCGAGTGTTAAAAGTTAGTTTTTGTAAATATGAAAACAATTATTGATTTATTTGAAGCAAGTGTTAAGAAATATAGCGGGAATACTTTTTTGTGGGAAAAAAAGACTACAAAGTTTGAACCGTTGACTTATGAGGAAACCCGAATGCGTGTTTATCGCCTTGCTGCGGGGCTTATCAGTATGGGTATAGAGGTGGGGGATAAAATCGCTTTATTGTCGGAAGGCCGGAATGACTGGGTGATAGGCGAGCTCGGCATTTTATACGCCGGCGCTGTGAATGTCCCGCTTTCGGTGAAGCTGGAGGAAAAAAACGATCTGATATTCCGTTTAAAGCATTCCGAATCCAAATACATTCTGGTTTCCGGTGGACAACTCCGAAAAATACGACTGATAATGAATGATTTGCCGTTGGTTGAGAAAATAATCGTGTTTGATACGCTTGATGCATATGACGGAAAAGAAGAGCCAATGGAAAATGTGCTGGCGGAAGGCGACCGTTTCCTGAAAACCAATTATGATAAACTGATAGCCAGGAGTAAGGCTGTTAAAGGCAATGATATGGCTAATATTTCCTATACTTCGGGAACGACGGCAGACCCGAAAGGAATTATGCTTTCACACCGGAATTATACGGCCAATGTGGAGCAGTGTATGTCGCTTGTTAAAGTCTCACAGGAAGATAGTAATTTGATCATCATACCGTTGGATCATTGTTTTGGTCATGTTGTCGGGTTTTATACGTTCATGGCTTATGGCGCTAATGTATCCACAGTGCAGACAGGAAAAACACCGATCGAATCGTTGAAAAATATACCATTGAATATTAAAGAATTTCAACCGACACTCATTATGAGTGTGCCGGCTTTGGCTAAAAGTTTCAGGAAAAATATAGAAGCTACCATTCAAAAGAAAGGCAAAAGGGCCGAAAAACTTTTTCAGAAAGCATTGAAGACAGCTTATGAATATAATCGCGAAGGTTACAACAAAGGGGGTATTGCCAAGATACATAAACGGTTGTTGCTGGCTGTTTATGACAAACTTATTTTTTCTAAAGTGAGAGGGGCAATGGGAGGTAAGATGAAGTTTTTTATTGGTGGCGGTGCCTTACTTGATATAGAACTTCAACGTTTCTTTTACGCGATCGGAATACCTATGTTTCAGGGATACGGACTATCGGAAGCAACACCGGTAATATCATCCAATACACCGAGAAAGCATAAGCTCGGCTCATCCGGGGTATTGGCTAAAAAACTGGAACTTAAAATATTGGATTCCGAAGGACGGGAACTGCCGGTTGGTGAAAAAGGCGAGATCGTCGTGAAAGGCGAAAATGTGATGCTTGGTTACTGGAAAAATCCGGAAGCTACAGCAGAAACTGTCCGCGACGGATGGCTTCATACAGGGGATATGGGATATATGGATAAAGACGGGTTTCTGTATGTATTGGGACGTTTTAAAAGTTTATTGATCAGCAATGACGGGGAGAAATATAGTCCGGAAGGTATCGAAGAGGGTATCTGTGATAGTACTAAACACATAGAGCAGATAATGCTCCATAACAATCAGGATCCTTATACGGTGGCTCTTGTTGTTCCGGATAAAGCGCAATTGAGAAAATATGTGGAACGCATCAAGCCGGGGCTCGACTGGGATTCGATAGAAGCGAAAGAATTAGCTTTAAAAAAGATTCAGGAAATAATTAATCGATACAGAAGTGGCGGTGTCTATGCCGGTGAATATTCTGAACGTTGGCTACCGGCGGCAATTGCGGTGTTGGAGGAACCTTTTACGGAGCAGAATCATCTGTTGAATTCATCGATGAAAATGGTGCGTGGAAAAATAGAAGAATATTATAAAGAGCGCCTTGAATACCTGTATACTTCCGAAGGAAAGAATATTGTAAACGATAAAAATATTTTTGCATTGAAATAAGAGTTTATTTAAGTCGCTTCCGATTTCAGGTAATGAGCCGTTATGATTTCGGTCAAAGGGATAAGCAGACCTGCTAACAGAAGTAGCAGTACGTTTGTTTTGAGTCCTCCGATCAGGTGTCTGACATGTTTTTCCAGTATGGTATTGATGAGTCCGTTATCCAGCAGTTTTTGAATTTCCGTGTCGAAAAATCTTTTGTGAGTTTTTCATCCATCAACAACATTTCCGGTTAAACAACCGATGACACCCCATAAGAGAATCATTAGCGGATTAACATATTCAACCAGGATGTCCCAGTATTTTAAAATATTGAAACCTGAAAAGAATGAAATCATTTATTTATATCATTATGTTTTTTTACTATAGATGCAGAAAACATTCTTTTTGCATAAATTTCTTTAAAGTATTTTCAGGATTGCATTTTTGGCAGGCGACTGGAATGATAAAATGATAAATGGAATAGAGAGCCTGTTTTGAAAAAAAAACTTATTAACAATCATATAATATATCCGGAAAAATATCGTATATTTGTCAATTAGTCTAAATGGAACTTTATTGTATAATTTCTAATAGTTATAAATTGCTATGAGCAGAGTGTTAGTGATTGGGGCCGGAGGTGTCAGTACCGTGGCAGTTAAAAAAATGGCAATGAACACCGATGTTTTTACCGATATAATGGTGGCAAGCCGTACGAAAAGTAAGTGTGATAAGATTGCTGCCGATATTAAGAATATGACCATACAAACAGCGCAGGTTGATGCCGATAAGGTCAATGAGTTACTGAAGTTGTTTGAATCGTTTAAGCCGGATCTGGTTGTCAATCTGGCTTTACCTTATCAGGATCTTTCTATTATGGATGCTTGCCTGGCTTATGGTGTCAGTTATCTCGATACGGCTAATTATGAGCCGCTGGACGAAGCTAAATATGAATACAGCTGGCAGTGGGCTTACAAAGACCGTTTCGAAAAAGCCGGCCTGACTGCAATATTGGGCTGCGGCTTTGATCCGGGCGTTACGAGCGTTTTTACAGCTTATGCTGCAAAGTATTATTTCGATGAGATCCATTATCTGGATATTGTCGATTGTAACGGTGGGGATCACCACAAAGCGTTTGCGACCAATTTTAATCCGGAGATTAATATACGTGAAATTACACAGAAAGGTAAATATTATGAGGACGGCAAATGGCTTGAAACGGATCCGTTGTCTGTTCATAAACCTCTCAATTATCCGAATATAGGTCCGCGCGAATCATATCTTATGTACCACGAAGAATTGGAAAGTTTAGTGAAAAATTTTCCGACAATTAAACGCGCGCGTTTCTGGATGACATTCGGACAGGAGTACCAGACTCACCTTCGCGTGATGCAGAATATTGGTATGACAAGTATCAAGCCGGTTTTATATAACGGAGTGGAAATTGTTCCGATCCAATTCCTGAAAGCCGTGTTACCCGATCCGGGAACATTGGGTGAGGATTATACGGGGGAAACGTCGATCGGTTGCCGTATACGTGGTCTGAAAGACGGAAAAGAGCGTACTTATTATGTTTATAATAATTGCAGCCATCAGGAAGCATATAGAGAAACGGGAGCGCAGGGAGTCAGCTATACGACCGGCGTGCCGGCGATGATCGGAGCGAAGATGTTCCTGAACGGAATATGGAAGAAACCGGGTGTTTGGAATATAGAAGAGTTTGAGCCGGATCCGTTTATGAAAGAATTGAATGAACAGGGGTTACCGTGGCATGAAATCATTGACGGTGATTTGGAACTATAAGATAATTTGCGGATAGGATGTCTTTTTTACGGAATTTATATTATTTGTTATCACCTTCTATGCGTTTGGTTGCGCGTCGTATCTGGTATTTCCCTTCTGATTGCTGGGATAATATTACCGGTAAGCGCGACAGCATGGTTCCTCCGAAAGGGATGATTTATGTCGGATCGGGTGATTTTACAGAGCGGGGAAATGATATCCTGGATCTGCTTGTAAAATATGCCGGATTGATGCCGGAATCATCGATTCTTGATATTGGATGCGGTATTGGGCGGCTTGCTGTTCCATTAACGAATTTTTTGAATGAAAAAGGTTCTTATGACGGATTTGATATTGTAAAAAAAGGTATAGATTGGTGTAATAAGTATATTACTCCGGGATATCCCAATTTCCGGTTTTTGCATATTGATCTTAAGAATGATCTTTATAACAATAAAACGGAAACGGAAGCGCGAAGTTTTGTTTTCCCTTATAAAGACGATATCTTTGATTGTGTTGTTCTTACTTCCGTTTTTACTCACATGATGCCTGATGATGTGGATAATTATATTCATCAGATTTCACGGGTCATGCGATCCGGAGGAAAGTGCCTTGTTACATTTTTTTTAGTGAACGATGATATCCTGAAGGTAATGGAACAAGAGAATACTAGTTTTGTATTTAATCACTCTTTCGGAAATTATTTGTTGATGGATAAAAGTGTGAAAGAAGCAAATGTCGCTTATAAGGAGTATTTTTTGCATGGATTGTATGATAAGTATGGTTTGAAGCAGGAGGAAGTTTATTACGGACAATGGTCCGGTAGTGATAATGGTGTTAGTTTTCAGGATGTTGTGATCTTGTCAAAACCTTGATTAATTGATTTGTAATTTGTAAAATGATTATTATATGGCAATGAAAGCAGGAGACCGGATCCCGGATTTATTGGGTCTGGATCAGGATAGTAAAGAGGTTAGGCTTAGCGACTATAAAGGACGTAGAATTGCATTGTATTTCTATCCGAAAGATAATACAAGCGGTTGTACGGCTGAGGCATGCAGTCTGCGTGATGGCTATCAGGATTTAAGGAAAGCCGGATATGAGATTATTGGAGTGAGTAAAGATAGTGCGAATTCCCATAAAGGTTTTATTGAAAAGAATAACCTGCCGTTTCGTCTGATTGCCGATACGGATAACAAATTGCAGGAATTGTTTGGCGTGTGGGCGGAGAAAAGTATGTACGGACGCAAGTATATGGGAACATTGCGTCAGACTTTCCTTATTGATGAGAATGGTGTTGTTGAAAAAATCATAGAAAAAGTCAGGACGAAAGATCATGCGGATCAGATTCTGAATGGCTGAGATTTGAAAGGAAACATGCTTTGTTTTACGTCTCATGCGATTGTATAGTTGATATTAACTGAGTAAACAGAATATTATGGCAAAAGAAAAAGAAGAAAAGAAGGTAGAAGGTGGTGCTAATGCGGATAAGCTGAAGGCGTTGCGCGCGGCAATGGACAAAATAGAAAAAAGCTACGGAAAAGGTTCCATCATGAAGCTTGGTGACGAACAGATTGAGAGTATTGAAGTGATACCTACCGGCTCGATCGGATTAAATGCGGCTCTTGGCGTAGGTGGATATCCACGCGGGCGTGTGATCGAAATTTACGGACCGGAATCATCCGGTAAGACGACACTGGCTATTCATGCAATAGCAGAAGCACAGAAAGCCGGCGGTATTGCTGCTTTTGTGGATGCAGAACATGCGTTTGATCGTTTTTACGCTGCAAAACTTGGGGTTGACGTGGATAATTTGTGGATTTCCCAGCCGGATAACGGAGAACAGGCGCTTGAAATTGCGGAACAACTGATTCGTTCGTCTGCAGTGGATATTGTTGTGATAGATTCTGTTGCCGCATTGACTCCGAAAGCGGAAATTGAAGGTGAAATGGGAGACAGCAAGATGGGGTTGCAGGCACGGTTGATGTCTCAGGCTCTACGTAAACTGACAGCTGCAATAAGCAAAACCAAAACAACATGTATCTTTATAAACCAATTGAGAGAGAAGATCGGTGTGATGTTCGGTAATCCCGAAACAACTACCGGTGGTAATGCATTAAAGTTTTATGCGTCGGTGCGCCTTGATATACGTCGTATCGGTTCACTTAAAGACGGCGATGAGGTTATCGGAAATCAGGTGCGGGTGAAGATTGTTAAAAATAAAGTAGCTCCTCCTTTTCGTAAAGCGGAATTTGATGTCATGTTCGGCCAGGGAATCTCTCATTCGGGTGAGATCGTCGATCTTGGTGTGGAACTTAATATTGTAAAGAAAAGCGGTGCCTGGTTTAGTTATAACGACACAAAGCTCGGACAAGGGCGCGATGCTGCGAAAAAGTGTGTGGAAGATAATCCGGAACTGGCAGATGAGTTGGAAGGTTTGATTTTTGAAGCGTTGAAAAAATAAAAAGTGAGCCGATACGTTTTTTGTAAGAGAAATAGATTGTATTGATGTCAAAAGACTTATATCGGGCACTTTGCACAGAAGAAGACAACAGTATACCCGTTTTTTCACGGGACTGGTGGCTTGATGCTGCTTGTGGCGATGACTGGGATGTGCTGCTTGAAGAAAAGGATAACAAGGTATATGCAGCAATGCCGCTGTATGTACCTTGTAAGTATATAGTCTCCATGCCGCATTATACTCAAACGATGGGGATCTGGTTTGCAGCGGAAGCCGCCGATACGAAATATTCGTCATTGCTCGGTCATCGTCAGGCAATATGTGAAAATTTTATTGAGAAACTCAGGTCTTATAAGAGCTATCTTCAGAATTTCAGTCATGAGTTTACCGACTGGCTTCCGTTTTACTGGGATGGGTATTCACAAATGACACGTTATACTTATATTCTTCACGGCATTAAAAATTTTGAAAAACTGTGGCTGGACATGAGTCAGCATACAAGGCGGAATATAAAAAAAGCGAAAGAAGAATCAATCGTAGTACGACATGGCGTTACTGCGGATGATTTTCTGGAAATACAGGCGCTGACGTTTAAACGGCAGAAGAAAAAGAATATACAAAGTGACGCGGTATTGCGACGTCTGATAAATGCGGCGCGCAAACGCGGGCAGGGTGAAATCTTTGGAGGATATGATGATGCCGGTAATCTTCATGCGGCAGCGTTTATCGTGTGGCAGAAGAGTTCCGCTTATTATATTGCAGGCGGAGGCGATCCGGTGTTACGCTCTTCGGGAGCGCATAGCCTTGTGATGTGGGATGCGATAAAGCATGTTTCCCGGTATACCGACACATTTGATTTTGAGGGTTCGATGATACGAGGAGTAGAGCGTTTTTTTCGTGAATTCGGCGCTGTACAAACACCGTATTTTGTGATCACACGAGGGAAGCCGGGTTTTATGGACCGTGTACATATGAAATTGAAAAACAGATAAAGGATCAGCATTGCGTAATAGAGTATATGACAGATATCATACGATACATATTGCGGTTTATGGTCGGCGAACATCTTTCCAGTGATGTTAGTCGTTTTGTCGGATATACGTCTGATGTTGCTTCTTTTGCAAAATATAAAGTCGTTATTATTCCATCGGATTTTTTTGATGAAAAAATCTACGGAACAGACAGAACAAGGCCTTCTATACCGCTTAAGAATATAGAGGGTATTCCGTTTTTATTCGGAGATTCTCACATAGAACGGATAGGAGAAACAATCGTTGTGCATGCCGATCTGGTGGCAAGCGCCTATTTCTTGCTGAGCCGGTATGAAGAATTGTTACTTCGTCATGTGCGTGATGAACATGGGCGGTTTCCGGGACGCGAATCATTACCTCGCCGCGCCGGCTTTATTGATCGTCCGGTTGTGGATGAATATGGAAAGCTGATACGGAGGTGGCTTAATCAGAACGGCGTTAAAACAGAAGAACTGGTGCCGTTTATCCGGAAAATAAATCTTACGCATGATGTGGATGTGCCATTCAGCAGCCGAACCTGGCGTAATGTTGTGTGCCGGATTCTTTCCGGGCAGAATCCGGTTGCTGCCATTCGTGATAAATATGGTCCGTTGATACGGGATCCGTACTATACGTTTCCCTGGATGCTTCAGCAGAATAAAATGCTTCAACGTACGGCAGGAGAGGAGCGCTGTCAGTCACTTTTCTTTTTCAGAGCCGGAGGAAAAGCCCGGGAGGATAGACCCCGGTATAATCTGAACGGAAAAGATCTTTGTGCGTTGTTTGAATTGTGTCGCGAATATGAGGCAACAGTGGGACTTCATAGTAGTTATCATTCGGGAATGGAGCCTTCGCTGATCTTATCGGAAAAGAATAATCTGGAGAATAAATTTGGGATACAAGTCACGCATAACCGTCATCATTTTTTGGCTTCACGCGAACCGGAAGATATGGAATATCTTGAAAAAGCAGGTATTACCGATGATTATACCATGGGATATGCGGATGTGGCCGGTTTTCGTCTTGGGACATCTTTACCGGTGCGTTATATTAATCCGGCAACGAAACGTTTGTCGTCTCTAATGCTTCATCCGCTTACAATCATGGATGGCACATTGAATGAGCTGAAGTATATGAACCTCACGGCTGACAGGGCGGAAGAATATTGTGTGAGGCTTATTGATCATGTCCGGAATGTGAATGGTGAACTGACGCTTTTGTGGCATAATACGTCAGCCATCGAAAAAAGCGGATATCTGCGGGATTTGTATAGTAAGTTAATAAAATATTTAGGTTAATATTTGTATATATGAAAATTGTAACAGTTATAGGAGCAAGGCCGCAATTTATAAAGGCTGCAATGGTTAGCAGGGCGATTGCCGTGTATAACAATATAGATGAAAATCATAAAATTAAAGAATGTATCCTCCATACGGGGCAACATTATGATAAAAACATGAATGACGTATTCTTTAAAGAGTTGGGATTAAAAAAGCCTGACTGGCAATTGTGTTGCGGTGGTATTGCCAGTAGCACGAAAATGCTTTCCGAAATGCTGACAGGCATCGAAAAAGCTTTGTTGGAGTGTCAACCGGATTATGTACTTGTATACGGAGATACAAATTCGACACTGGCAGGCGCATTAGCAGCTTCGCAATTGCATATACCGGTGGTACATGTGGAAGCCGGATTACGCAGTTTCAATAAATGGATGCCTGAAGAAATAAACCGTATTCTGACGGATCATATGTCATCCATACTTTTTTGCCCTACCTATAAAGCGATAGAAAATCTGGCAAAAGAAAATATTACCGACGGAATGTTCTATACGGGAGATGTGATGTATGACGCGGCTCTTTCTTTTGGGAAAGTGGCAGAGGAAAAGTCCGGGATACTATCCGAGCTCGGCCTGCAGCCTGAAAAGTTCCGTTTATGTACGGTTCATCGTGCCGAGAATACGGATCACCCGGAACGTCTGACGCAGATCATCCTTGCGCTTGTGGAAATCGCTGTACCCGATTGTCCGGTTATATTACCGCTTCACCCGCGAACCAAAGCATATATAAAAAATTATAATCTGAATGCAACGATAGCAACCAATGAGTCGTTACGGTTAATAGAACCGGTTGATTATCTGGATATGGTGATGCTCGAAAAAAATGCGAAAACTATTTTAACGGATTCCGGGGGAGTTCAGAAAGAAGCGTATTTTTTCCGGACACCTTGCGTCACTTTGCGTGAAGAAACGGAGTGGACGGAAACCGTTGAGGCCGGGTGGAATCAAATAGTCGGCTATAATACCGAAAAAATCGTGGAAAGTCTTGAACTTAACCCTGAAAGGTTAGAAATAAAAGAATATGGTGACGGGCATGCTGCGGAGAAAATCGTAAATGCAATAGCCAAAAGCTATGAGGCAGGCATTCATTAATTCATAGTTCCAAGTTTCAAATTTTGAACCCGGAACTTGGAACTTTAAACCTGAAACTTTGATTACGTGAATTTTGTATAACCATAGCGTTAAAAATTAATTTTTGTATATATGCAAATATTGTATCGTGGGTGAGAAATCCGTTCTGATAATCTGTGATCTGTTTCCGCCGGCTTTTGGTCCGCGTATGGGATATTTATGTAAGTACCTTATACAAAACGGATGGAATCCGGTGGTGATAACGGAATTTGTAGAAGACGACCTGTTTTCATTTTTGGGAAAAAATGTGGATGTAACCTATATCCGTTATTACAGGAAGAACGGACTGGCCGGAAAATTGGAATGGGGATGGACTTTTCTGCGTGATGTGTTGTTCGGCTATAAAGATAAACGAATGTATCGCGAGGCTTTGAATAGCATGAAAAAGCATCATTTTGATCTTGTTTTATGCAGCACATACCGGACTTATCCTATGCGTGCAGCGTGGCTTTTTGCAGAAAAGATGCGAATACCTCTGATTGTAGACTTACGGGATATCATTGAGCAATACACAGGAAATGAGTTTATTTCCCATAACCTTCCGAAGATATGTGGACTTGATAAAATAATTGCATCGGACTTCCGGAAAAGGAATCTGAGAATAAGAAATGGAATATTACGAAAAGCGGCTGCCGTGACTACCGTATCACCATGGCATGTGTCGGTTCTTAAAAAGTATAATGCAAATACCCACTTAATTTATAATGGGTATGATCCGGAAATATTTTATCCTTCCGAAATAGAGGCGGATAAGTTTTATATCACCTATACCGGTCGCTTGCTTAGTACCGCTATGCGTGATCCGGACCTACTTTTCCAGGCAGTGGAGAAACTTTCCGGAGAGGGTCTGATATCTCCGGATTTGTTCCGGATACGTTGGTTCGTGGATAGCAAATCGGAAAAAATTATCAATATTGCTGCCGGTAAATATCCTGTTATTGAGCCTTATATGGAATATCCCGGTTATATATCCGCACCGAAGGTTCCCGGAGTTTTGAACGAGAGTTCTATGCTGTTGTTACTTACAAATAAAGCAGATGCGGGTGGACCGAAAGGAGTTATGACAACTAAATTTTTTGAATCGCTGGCTGTCGGCAAGCCAATCTTATGTGTACGTGGCGACGAAGGATGTCTCGAGGAGGTTATAAACCGTACGCGTTCGGGATTATCTGCTCATAATGCCGGTGAAGTGTATGAATTTATAAAGGAGCATTATCTACTTTGGAAAGAGAAAAAAACTTATATCGATAATTCGGATAAAGAAGAGATAAAGAAGTTTTCGCGTGAAGCGCAAGCCGGACAGTTTATTCAAATCTTTGAACAGGTTAAGTCTTCGGTAATGCATATTGAATCTAATCATTGAATTGTTATTTATAATCTTCCGATGCAATAAAACAATAGGTTTGAAGTTCTATTAAAAGAAAACCTGTAATTATGATTATAACTTTTATAGTACCTCCTTCTCTTGATGGTGAGCTTCCTGCTGAAAGGACAGCAGGGTGTACGCGACTTGTCTACCCGATGCCGAATATTTATGAGTTGATCGTTGCTGCTGTTCTGGAAAAGGATTATGATGTCCGTTACTGCGATTTTGTTCTTGAAAATGAGAATGAGAAACAGCTGGAACAATTTCTGGCGAATGATAAAAGTGACTGCTATATGTTGTGGTGTGTTAATTTATCATTGGAAACAGATACTAAAACAATACAATACATAAGAAAATATCACCCGGAAGCCTGGATTGTTACAATAGGACCCGGTGTTACTTATTATACCCGGAAACTGCTTGTTGATGAACGTGTCATTGTTGTTCGCGGAGAGCCGGAATTGACTGTGCAGGAGCTTGTCTATAATATTTTGGAAGGACAGGATCTCAGTACAATCAAAGGCATATCTCTTCTTAAAGAAGGAAAAGTACGGCATAATCCTGCAAGAGAACTGATAAAAGACCTGGACAGTCTGCCTTTTCCGGCGCGTCATTTTATTGAAAAATATCCTTATACGAATCCAAAACTGAAGATACATCCTTATACGACTGTTCTGACAAGCCGCAATTGTCCGTTCAAATGTATTTATTGCGTCCCGAGTTCACTGACATTTGCACGTGAAATAGAATTCAAGAGGGAGCAGGATAATGGCAGGAAGCCTCCTGTTTCTTATCGTTCCGTGGAAAATGTAATCGAAGAACTGGATATGCTGGCGGCGAAGGGCTATCGTGCAATCGCTTTTATTGATGATAATTTTATTACAACGACAAAGCGTTTACGTCCTATTTGTGAATGTCTTAAAAAGCATGGATTCAGCTGGGGATGCCAGGCCCGTGCGGATGCAATAACGGAAGAAATTGCCCGGATTCTGCATGAATCGAACTGTGAGTTTGTTGATCTGGGGGTAGAAAGTTTTAATGATGATATTCTGAAATACATAAAAAAGGGCATTACCTCGGAGCAAATATACCAGGGCATCGGTTGGCTTAAAAAATATAATGTGCCTGTTAAGTTGAACATATTGATCGGAACAAGTCCGCTTGAAACGAAAGAAACAATAAAAGATACATTCCGTAAGGCGAAAGCATTGAATGTGAGCCAGGTCATGTTTAATATTGTGGCTCCGTTTCCCGGAACGGAGTTTTATGACTTAGCCCGTGAAAATGGCTGGATTGTTGGAGGCGATTATGTACCGACCGATGTGCAACATCATTCCATACTGAATTATCCGAATCTGTCGAATAAGGAAATGGAGAAAATGCTGTTTCGTAATAATGTTTCATTTTTTCTGCGTCCTTCATTTATTTTGAAGAATATCGGACGATTCGGTTCGTTCACTGATTTTAAAATAGCGCTGAAAGCCCTTAAACGCAAACTTTTTCACACATAGGTATATATGGATTCTCTGCTATCTGTTGTAATTATAACCTGGAATGCACAACGGGATGTGAAAGCATGCCTCGATTCGGTCATGGAAGCAACAATGCAGCGTCCGGTGGAAATAATAGTGGTAGATAACGGTTCGACGGATGATACACGTGCAATTTTGCATTCTTATGGTGAGCGGATAAACCTTATTTTACTGCAAAAAAATAATGGAATCGCCGTTGCCCGTAATATAGGCATGAATGCAGCGAAAGGAGAATACATCTGGATCTTGGATGTCGATACGATCGTAAATAAAGAAGCAGTTGACGGAATGCTCGGCTATCTGATCCATCATCCGGAATGCGGTCTTTGTGCCTGCCGGCTTCAATCGGAGAACGGGGATGTACAGGATAGCTGCCGTAGGCTTCCTTATCCGAAACATAAAGTCAGGAACCTGTTGACAGGTAAAACCGGTCGATCGGTCCTGACTAAAGGTCTTCATAACAAAGTAAAGAAACAGAATGAGGCGCAGTTTTATCATAAAGAATTGTGGGGCGGAAAACCGTTTGAGGTTGAATATGTGATCGGAGCATGTCAGATGTTCCGGAAAACGATATTGAATGAGGTCGGTTATCTAGACGAACAGATTTTTTACGGACCCGAAGACGCTGATTTTTGTCTTCGTATTTACCAGAAAGGTTATCAGATCGTTTGTCTGCCTTTTTATCATATTATTCATCATTATAACCGTATTTCAAATAAGAAACTTTTTACACGAATATCCTGGCTTCATTTGAAAGGGTTGTTTCATTTTTATTCCAAACATCATTTGTTAACTTCTAACCCATATCAAAAATGCAATGGATAAAAAACTGAATCTTGTTTCCATCAATATACCATGGCCGGCAAATTATGGCGGAGTGATTGATATCTATTATAAAATCAAGGCTTTGCATGATTGCGGTATTAAAATCATATTGCATTGTTTTGAATATGAAAGACCGCGCGCCGTAGAGTTGGAAGATGTGTGCGAAGAAGTATATTACTACCGGCGCCGTACGGGGCTTATGTCGAATCTGACTTATCTTCCTTACAATGTGTATAGTCGTAAAGATGAACGATTGATCGATAATTTGTTGAAAAACAATTATCCGATTCTGTTTGAGGGCCTGCATACCTGTTATTACCTGAATGACAATCGACTGAAGGGGCGGTTCAGGATTTTTCGCGAATGCAATATTGAACATGATTATTATCGTGAGATCGGGAATGCGGAACGTAATATGATAAAAAAATGTTTCTTTTATATAGAAGCGCAGCGGTTTAAATGGTATCAGAAGAATGTTGCAGATGCGGAATTGATGATTGCAGTTTCACAGACAGATACGGATTACCTGCAAAAAGAGTTTCCGCGGAACAGGGTGGAATTTATACCTTGTTTCCATGGGAATAATGAGATAACATCTACCGCCGGACAGTCCGATTTTCTTCTTTATCACGGAAAGCTATCGGTTAAGGAAAATGAGAAGGCGGCCTTGTATCTTATTGAAAATGTATTTTGTAAAATGTCTCCGTATCGTTGTATTATTGCAGGAATGGATCCTTCCTCCGCATTACTGAAAGCAGCTTCCCGTTATAGCCATATAACTGTGGAAGCGAACCCTTCGGTTGGACGGATCAATGAGCTGATCAGTACGGCGCAGATAAACCTGCTTGTAACATTTCAGGATACGGGTTTGAAGTTAAAGTTGTTAAACAGCTTGTTTACCGGACGTCATGTGGTTGTGAATCCGATGATGCTTGCCGGTAGCGGTTTGGATGCGCTATGCCATATTGCCGACACTCCGGAAAAAATGATTGAGAAATGCCGTGAACTTATGAATACTCCGTTTTCTACGGATATTCTTGAAAAACGGCGGAAATTATTGTTTCCTGTTTTTTCCAATGAGTATCAGGCTAAGAGGCTTATCGAAATGATTAACTTCTGAACATAAAATAAACAGCTCCGAGCAAACAGCATGCTGCCCAGATATAGTCCGTTTTAAAAGGCTGATTCATGAATATCAGGGCAAAAGGAATAAAAACTCCCAGTGTCACTACTTCCTGAATGATCTTCAACTGTGCCAGCGAATAAACCTGAAAGCCTATACGATTAGCAGGAACCATGATAAGATATTCGAAAAAAGCAATGCTCCAGCTAATGAACACAGCTATATACCAGCTTTTCGTAGATAGGGTCTTCAGATGTCCATACCATGCGTATGTCATGAAGCAATTGGAAAAAACCAACATGATTACTGTTAAAATATGGGGATTGGAAATAACCTTTAGCATAATAATTTACTTTTTTCGGGATGCAAAGGTAAATAAAATTCTTTTCATGTTATTTGGCGGAGCAGGAATATATTGTTACCTTTGTTTTGTACAAATTTTTTTTATATGTGGCAGGAAATAGCAATCATCATTATAGCAATCTGTGTAGTGGGATATGTCGGGTATAAAATCTATTGTCTTTTTACGAAGCCTATCTCTCCTTGCGACACTTGTATCGGTTGCTCTCTTAAAGAGCAACTGAAAGAAAAGAGTCTTGACTGCAAAGATTTTGAAAAGAAAAAATAAATAATTGCACCCGCAATAAAGGTTTGTACAAGGGTGTGGCGCTATCCAGGCTAACACACAAACCTACAACATACAAATTTATGCCGACCAAACAATTTACAAATTAATAGGCGTGATTCGTGTTACCTTTCTTATTTTATCTCATATTTTTTTAATGTATATTAATCCAATTAATTTATTGGTTATATGTTATTGTTTTTTTTATGAATAAAAATTAATTCATTGACTGTATTGTTGGATATTTGAATTGTGTCTTATTTTATTATTAATAAATATTTTATATTTTGCTTGTTGTGTATTTTGCTTTATTAACTTGATATAAAAGTATTTTTAATTATTTAAATTTTAATATCCGATAATAGTGTATATTTTTGTGTATAATTACAGGATGGGAAATAAAATTATATTCAATTGATGAAATTATTAATAGTCAAAAGAGAAATCTCTTTATTGGTTCTGCTTATGATATGTTGTCAGATGTCTGTATGGGGAAATGAAAATAAAATGGACAAAGATTCAATCAGAACCGAAAAAAGAGCAAAAAAAGTTCATGAAAAACCATGGACCGTTCATCGTTTTAACTTCAAAGCCGGAGGTTTTTTCCCGATCAGCAGTACCACGGTCAGGGTAGATGGAGAAAGAGGACACGGAACTGATATTGATCTGGAAAAATTCGGTATGCCCCGTCATACCCCGACACTTTTATTCGGATTTAATGGGAGGTTCGGCAATCATCACCGCGTTGATTTCAATTATTACCGGCTTCATCGGCATGCTGATAGAAAACTGGAAAGAGATATTGATTTCGGAGCGCACACTTATCCTATAAATGCAGATGTTTATGCCTATTTCAATACGGATGTCTACCGGATATCATATGGATATGCATTCTTCAGCAATAAAAAGTTTGATGTCGGAGCCAATATCGGATTACATATCCTTGCTTTTGATTTGGGAATGTCGACTACAGGTAATACCCTCGAACTTTCCTATAAAGATGATTTCGGCATCACAGCTCCTCTGCCGAATTTTGGAATATGGGGAACCTATGCAATATCTTCTAAATTTGCCATCACTGCCGAATTCGATTATCTTGCAGTAAAAATCAAAAATATTGATGGTAAAATAATCGCTACGGATATCGCTCTGCAATACCGGTTCCTGAAGCATTTTAATGTCAACGTCGGCTATATGGGTTTATGGGTAAAGGTAGATGCTTCCAAAAGAAAATTCGAAGGAGATTTATCCTGGGGATACAATGGCCCCTCAGTCGGAATCGTCTACCATTTTGATGCATTCTAAGGAAAGATGAAAAATCCATGTATTCAGGACAGGAACTGTTCATATTGCAGGAAATTTGAATAAAAAAAGTGAATAATTGCGACAATTCGTTTGTTGTTTCAAAATTATTTTATGCCTTTGCACCCGCAACAAGGAATTGCACGGAGTGTAAGCTATTATTATTAAATACTTGATATTCAAGTCAAAAATTCGAAGCATATGATCTATAAAAATCAGTAATAGATATAACTAAATAGATCTATCTGAAAATTTAACTGATTACAATTTTCTTTGAAATAGAATTGTTTGTATTTAATTTAATATTAATAATATAAATGCCTTTAGGGAGATTTAATTCAATGTTATTTTCTTTGGGGATAATATGTTTAATTAACTGACCGGATGTATTGAAAATATAAATTAAATTGGCATCTTGTATATTGGTTAGGCTTATTCCACCTGAAATAGATTGAATCTGAATAGAATTTTTTAAAATAACAGGATTATCTGTTTCAAAATCTTTTTCAATAATATTAAGAAAATTCCGCCAACCTTCGGCTTTACTATAAACTTCAGCAGAACCTGTGGGAACATATACTTTTGCATCTATTGTGTTAACGCCATGAAAAATATCTGCTCTAGGAGGAGTCGTATTTAAACATATTATTTCTTCTAAATTTTTGCATTCACAAAATGCATCGTATATAGTATGCACTTTTTTCGGCAAGGTAATAGATGATAGAGATGAGCAACCATAAAAAGCTATACTCCAGATTAGCCTTAAGCTATTTGGTAATTTAATATATTTTAATCCTGTGCATTCATAGAAAACATAACCATTCACCTCTGTTGTACCTTCAGGTATCTCTATTCTTTCAAGATTTGTGCAACCGGCAAATGAACTCGCGGCTAATACTACTTCCGACGGTATTTCGTATGTGTTCGCCCTTAAGTTGGGGTAGTACAATAGTGTTTTGCCATCTTTAGAAAAAAGGATTCCATCTACACTTGTGCAAAATGGATTATCTTCAGAGACTTCAAAATATTTTAATTTTGGACATGAAGAAAAGCACCATTGTCCTATTTCGTTTAATCCTTTACCAATGTGAACTTTTTCTAGAGATAGACATTGGTAGAATGCATAATGTTCGATGGAAAATATATTGTCAAGAATATCTATGGATTCAAGTCTAGTGCATTTTTCAAAAGCGCTAGATCTTATAACCTTTGTTATTGTTGGCAGTTTAATTGTTTTTAGTTTTTCCAGATATGCAAACATAGATTCTCCAATTTCCAGACTATTGGTGTAAAATGTGTATCCTCCGCATTTATAACTGCCACCTTGGACAATTATGACGTCTTCCATATCTATATGAGAAAGTTTTCCTTCTGTAAATCCTTCAAACTGAGATCCTCCACACATTTCTCTTATATAGTTGATATCATCACCATTTACTCGTCCACTTAAATTTAAGGTGGTTACACTATTTTTTTCATCTTCACTAATTAATATATTCAATGTTCCAGCTGTCTCTAAATGAATAGTCTTAATATTTTGACTATTTGCCAATAATGGAAAAATCGCGATTAATAAAAGTCCTTTTTTCATAATTATTTTGTCTGCTATCTTCTGCAAAGATAGGGATTATATCTAAATTATGAATAAGATAGATTTAAAATTATGCTGATCTTAATATTCTGTTATCAAAATATAAATATTTGTTGCGTGGTTTATACAAATTGCAAAAAAATATCTAAAATTACAACTGATTTAATTCAAAATAACGATCTTCATCTTTTTTTCAATCAATGCATTTATGATCTGACTATTCACTATATCAAAATAGTACTTGGAATTACGATGAATACAAGACTTTTAAGGATGAGTCTTTTTTTGACAGGTTACACACCGGCTTACACTATTTATTTCAAAAATATGTTGATAGCCTGATTCTCAATATTATTTTGGTTTACACAAAAAGTACTCATTTCAGAAGGCAAATATACAAATATTCAGTTGTCCTCTTTAAAAAAGATACATATTTGTATTAAGAATGAAATAGAATTAATTTGAATAATGTTTTCTTTAGATGTATGATCTGTTGTATTTCAGGTGTTTTGAAAGGAAAAAATAAATAATTACGGTAAATCATTTGTTGTTTAAGAAATTATTTCTACATTTGCACCCGCAATAAGGAATTGCACGGGGTGTAGCGCAGTCCGGTTAGCGCACCTGCTTTGGGAGCAGGGGGTCCCAGGTTCGAATCCTGGTACCCCGACAAATAAGGGTTGACTATATTAGTTAGCCTTTTTTGTTTTACACTAAGTGTTCTGCTTTGCAGAAACGATCTATTCTCTCTTTTCGGCTCAATGTAAAACCCCGGTGGAGTTGCTAAGTTTTATGCGAAAAGTTTAGTCAGCCTAAAAATGAAAAAAGGAATATCCCTTACTCCCCTGAACTGACTTCTGAAGGCTTTGATT
>JAITVS010000164.1 GCA_031285685.1 Tannerella sp. | reverse complement strand
CTTTCAAACCGTTGATTTGAAAGGTATTGTCTATAAACTTCTCTAAAGTGTCTTTTAGAGTAAGAGCGGAAGACGGGACTCAAACCCGCGACCCTCAGCTTGGAAGGCTAATGCTCTATCAACTGAGCTACTTCCGCAATTTTCGATATCCCCTTGTCTGCTAAACTCTGTGTAAAACTTTGTCCCTCAAACTTTGGGGTAGTGGGCAGTGATGGATTCGAACCACCGTAAGCGTAAGCTATCTGAGTTACAGTCAGACCCATTTGGCCACTCTGGTAACTGCCCCTTTTGTCATAATTGCGGTGCAAAGGTAAGACTATTTTTTTAATTTGCAAATAAAATCGATCATTTTTATTGCAGTAATCGCAGATTCATCTCCTTTATTACCTAATATTCCTCCTGCGCGGTCTTCGGCCTGTTGCATGTTTTCTGTAGTTAAAAGGCCGAATATCACCGGAATATCCTGTGTGGAATTTAATCTTGTAACTCCTTCCGTAACTCCTTCACATACATAATCAAAATGTGGTGTATCACCTCTTACCACACAACCTAAGACAATAACAGCGTCCACATCTCCGTATTTTGCAACCTGCTGAGCTCCGAATGTGAGTTCAAAGCTTCCCGGAACACGGTATACAGAAAGATTATCGTGCGAAACACCATGCTTTTCCAATGTACCGCATGCTCCTTTGAGTAATTTTTCCGTTATGGAACTGTTCCATTCAGAAACAATAATTCCCACACGCATTTTAGATGCATCGGGAATACTGTTGAAATCATATGATGACAAATTCTGATATGCTGTAGCCATATTAGTTCTTTGCTAACTGAGCGCGGACAATATATTTTTCAATATCCATGGCTTCCATGGAAGCTGCATGCTTTTCTTTTATCGTGGTGTATGCTTTCACTGCATTGTCATATTGTTGCAGACTTTCGTAAGCAATACCTGCTTTTTTCAGATAAATAGGGCTTAAAAAATCATTATTGGCTTTTGATGCGGCTTTTTCGAAAAAAGAAATAGCTTGTTTGACATCTCCTGATTCAACATAACAGTCACCGATAAGTCCGACGATCGCCGGTGAGATATTATCATCATCGCTTTTGAACGATTTCAGATGTTTCACTGCGTTTTCCATATCGCCTGTTTTATAACAGCAAATACCTGCATAAGCTTTTGCCAGGTTTCCGGATTTTGTTCCGCCGTATTGTTTGATAATTTGTTCGAAACCGTCATAATCAACCCCATTTCCGTTCAATGCAAGATTAAAAGAATCTTTTTGAAAATATTGTTCTCCTCTGAATATAGCGACGGCTGCATTCTTGTTTTTGGGAATTTGATATAAGTGGCTATATGCCATGACAGCTCCGATAATTACCGCAATAGCGATGATACCGTAAGTAATGTTCTTTTTGTTGTTTTCAATGAACTTTTCCGAACGTGAAACAATTTCTCCAACTTCTTTTTCTGCGTTAGCGATTTTCTTCTCAGTTTCTTGATTTGCCATAATATTTTGCGTTTATGATTTCTTTTATTAATGTATATAATCCAATTCAGCGTGCAAAATTAGTTTTTTTTACGGATATAACGCATAAATCGCAAGATATTTTTTATATTTGTCGGAACAAGTAATTCTGAGGGAGTAGACAAGTTTATGATAATAAGAAAATTATCAGTATTGAATTATAAAAATATACGCCAGGCGGAGATTCTATGCTCTGTCAAGACAAATTGTTTTTTCGGTAATAATGGCATGGGAAAAACTAATTTGCTTGATGCGATCTATTACCTTTCATTTTGCAAAAGCCATATACATGCTCCTGACAGCCGGTTAATCCGTAACGGAGAAGAATTATGCGTGCTTCAGGGGTTTTATGACTATGAGGGCAAAGAAGAAGATGTCTTTTGTGCCATACGTCGCGGCCAACGTAAGCAGTTTAAGCGAAATAAAAAAGAATATGAGCGCTTGTCGGAGCATATCGGTTTGTTGCCTTTAGTCATGATTTCACCGGCGGATTCGGACCTGATTCGTGGAGGAAGTGATGAGCGCCGCCGTTTTGTCGATATGATTATTTCGCAACATGATAAGCCGTATCTGCATTCTCTCATACAATATAATAAAGCCATGATGCAACGCAATGTTTTGTTGCGGGATCATTGTAATGACGCATCTTTGTATGATGTACTTGAAATGCAAATGGGTGTTTACGGCCGACAGATCTATGAGAAACGGGTGATGTTGATAGATCGGCTAATTCCCGTATTTAACGAATATCACAGTATGATTTGTAATTCCGGCGAAACGGTAGGTCTGTGTTATGTTTCTCAACTTGCAAAAGGTGATTTAGCTGAAGAGTTGAGAAAGTCAAGGGCTAAAGATTTGTTATTGGGTTATTCTTCAACAGGTATACACAAAGATGACATTGAAATGACTCTTGATGAAGAATTAATGCGTCGGATCGGTTCTCAGGGACAGAATAAAACATATCTGATCGCATTAAAGCTTGCAGAGTTTGCTTATATGGCATCAAAAGGCATTACAAAACCGATCCTTTTACTGGATGATATATTTGATAAATTAGATGCAGAGAGGGTTGAGAAAATAATAGGACTTGTCAGCGGAGACCGTTTCGGTCAGATTTTTATAACAGATACAAACCGGAAATACCTGGACCGTATCCTCGAAGCGATGGAGCAGGATTATTCATTGTTCAAGGTAGAACAGGGTGAGGTACAGCTAATGGAAAATAAAACGACATAATAATGATACGAAGAAAAACCGTACGCTTAGGGGAAACACTGCATTTTTTTTGGAGAGAAAACCCGGAACTTTACCATAAGATGCTTGAGGCGCGTGTGCAACGTTTATGGGGCGAACTTTTTGGTCCATCAATAGCCCGGTATACGACAAATGTATATGTGAAAAACCGTATACTTTACGTATCAATGACTTCTTCTGTTGTTCGCAGTGAGATGTTGTCCATGCGTAAACGACTGGTTATTACACTTAATGAACATGCCGGTTCGGATGTTATTGATGATGTGATGATACGGTAGTCTTTTCGGTTATGACCAGCGTCATCTTTTTATCATGTGATTCTGCAGGTATATGTTCAAGTAATTGAAAATCAAAACAGATTCCTATTGCAGGCTTGTTGATACCGGCCAGATACCTGTCGTAATATCCTTTACCGCGTCCCATGCGGTTACACTTATAGTCAAAGGCTATTCCCGGAATAATAAAAAGATCAATATTTTCAGGTGAAATCAGTTCGGTAGCGACAGGTTCGTTAATTCCAAAAGCGCTTTTGACCAGATTATTTTTTCCTGTATAGGCGAAAAAGAATATATTTTCACCGGAAACAACGGGTAATACGATCTTTTTTGTCATGTACCATTCTTCTATAAGTCCCGAAGTCTGCACTTCATCCTCCATGGCGCAATATAAGGCAATGCACTTTGCCTTTTGAAACACATCTGTTTGTACAAGTCGATTGCATATCTTCCGTGATAAATCCGCAATCGTTTCTTTCGATAAATGTTTTTTGTATTCCGCTATCCTTTTTCTGATAAACTGTTTGTTATCTGTCATGTATATGCATAAAGCGGTTTAGACATAATACCACCTGATATATATGCGGAACTGAGCGATTTTTTTTCCGTATCATTGTATTGGCTGTATACTTCAGGCTTCCAGAGTCCTTTTTTTATTACGTCGATCGCTTTGTTCAACGTGGCGTCATCATGGAGAAACACAGGATAGAACCCTTCGTTGTCAAAGAAATTACGTATGATATATGCATGCAATTGAGTTTCAATCAGATTTCTGGAAATTTCCATGAGAGTCGGACGCTTCTTAATGCCCTTTGATGCGGCAAAGTCAGCTAACTCATAGACGAGCGGTTGTTGTTTCAGGTATTCGTACAATTCTTTATAATTACCGAATTTATCAAGTTTGTCGTGATTTTTATCTGAATACTCAAGCGCAAACTGATATAAAATACCGGTATTAATGATATTTGAAAAGTAGGAAGTGATACCGGAAGTATCTCTCGGAATAAAGATATCAGGCATT
>JAITVS010000102.1 GCA_031285685.1 Tannerella sp. | reverse complement strand
TTGCTTATGAGGAAACGCTGACGTTCAGGGATGGCGATGTGATGCGTTATCATTTGCCGCTTGGTTTTGCAAAGCGTATTCCGGAATTTTCGCTGTGTACCAAAGTTTACCGGGCAACTCAAAAGCCGAAGTTTGTAGAGCAGCCGGATGGTAGTTTATCTTTTTCAGGAGATAATCAAACGTATGAAGTTTCTTTGCGTAAAACAGACTATATTCCGGAAAAATCTCTGGTAATCGATTTGCCTAAAAATACGAATGTGCCGGAGGTTGTTCTTCAGGAAAACCGCGATGGGTCATATTATTTTCTGATTAATGTATACCCAAAAGGTCAGTCGGTAGAAAAAGTGTGGAGTAACCGCATCGGCATTATCTGGGATAATTCGTTGAGCGGCTTGTATCGCGACAAGGAAAAAGAACTGGAATTGTTGGATAAAATCATTCGTCGGAAACAAAATCTTACAGTCGATTTGGGATTGCTTAATATTTCGTTTGCAAAGGCCGGAAGTTTTCACATTAAGGACGGGGATTGGAGTGAACTGAAAACGTATCTTCAACGTCTTACTTACGACGGAGCTACGGATTTCTGCCGGCTGAATGAAAAAACGCTTTCCTGCGACGAATATCTGTTCTTTACCGAAGGCTTGTCTACCTTCGGAGATAGCCGGATTGTAATCAATAAACCGGTTTATACAATCAGTTCTTCGCCAAAGGCCGATTATGGCGTGCTGAAATCGGTGAGCGCGCGGACGGGAGGGAAATTCGTCAATCTGATGAGTATGTCGGTGAATGACGCGTACCAACTGTTGGGACATGACAATCTGCAATTTTTAGGAATAAAGGAAGTCTCTGATGTTTCAGAAGTTTATCCTTCCGTGCCGACGGATGTGAACGGCCATATTTCGGTTGCAGGTATTACACAGAACGGAAGTGGAGAGTTGACGCTGCTTTTCGGACGCAAAGGAAAAACGGAAATGACACAAAAAGTACAGCTGAAACATACCCCGAATGAAATACGTGTGAATCGTTTCTGGGCGCAGAAGAAAATCGCGGAGATGGATGTTCTGTATGAGCAAAATAAAGAAGATATTGAGCTGTTGGGCAGGCAGTTCGGGATTGTGACGCGCAATATGAGCTTGATTGTGTTAGAGAATTTGTCCGATTATGTAATGTATGAAATTACGCCTCCTGCCGAATTGTTGTCCGCTTACAATGAGCAGATTAAAAATCGTAGATTTGAACGGGATTATCGTGTGAACAATCTGTTGGATAGGGCGATAAATGTCACGGAAGAACTGAAAGTATGGTGGAATACCGAATTTAAAATTGAGAAGAAATTTCCGACTCCGATGGACGAGGATATATTGGTTAGCGCGCAGGCGGATGTTACTCATGCAGAGATAATTTCAATCGTTGAAGATGATGCGATGGCAGAGGTGGCATATTTTTTATCATCTGACGACGATGCATCGATGGCGCAGGCGCGTGAATATGAAGCCGAAGAAAGAACTCAATCGAGCGCAGCAAGCAGGAAAACCGCAAATGAACAGGTTGCTAAAATCAGAATCCCGACAATCCGCAGTGATAAAGAATATATGCAGCAGATTTCTTCGGCCGAAGATGCGTATGCCGCTTATCTTTCATTGCGTGAAACATACATGGATACGCCGGGATTTTATTTTGATATATCCGATTTCTTTTACGAAAATAACCGAAAGGACAAAGGATTGCTTATATTAAGCAGCTTGGCCGATTTGAGCCAGGAAAACGCGGAATTGTTTAAAACATTGGCTTATAAACTGAAAGAAAAAGGTGAATATGCTTATGAATTGTTTATTACCGGAAAAGTCCGTGAATGGCGTCCGATGGATCCGCAAAGTCATCGCGACTATGCCTTGGCGTTGCAGGACAACGGGCAATATCAGGAGGCGCTTGACTGTCTCTATAGTATTTTGAATGCATCGTATACACCAGAGCTTGCTGCACGCGATTACGGGATCGAAGAGATTTTGGTATGTGAAATCAATAACCTGATTACGCTGCATCGCAAAAAGTTGGATTTATCAAAAATCGACTCGAGACTGATTGCTGATTTGCCGGTTCAGGTACGTGTTGTTATCAACTGGAATAAAAATGATACCGATATTGATTTATGGGTGACCGATCCGAACGGAGAAAAGTGCATGTACAGTCATAAACGAACGGCAATCGGAGGGCGACTCAGTAATGATTTCAGAGGCGGATACGGTCCTGAACAATTTTTGCTGAAAAAAGCCATTAACGGAACGTATAAAATAGAAACGAACTTTTTCGGCGAAAGACAACTGACATTGTCCGGTCCGACTACCATTATGGGTGAAATCTATCTATATTACAGCGACGGACGGGAAGAACGGCAGGTCATCACCTTCCAGAACGGTGAAAAAGGAAGAGAAAAAGAAGGGGTACTGATCGGCGAATTTATCTTCTCAAACAAAAAGCAACCCGGTAAAACACAACAAGAGGAACATAGGCTTCAAAAAGTACAAAAAACGACGCCGATTTGATAGCATTAGTTAAAATTTATGCCCGACTTTAAAATTGAAGGGTATATTTAGTCTGTTGAAATTGCCTTCAACGTCTTAAAAATAGTAGATTCCTCCTATTCATTTGGAGGTTATTCTTATTTTTTGTAAACTTGTGAACCAAAATAAAAATAAATCAATGAAAACAGATATAGAAATTGCAAAGTCGATAAAAATGCGCCCTGTAGCAGAGGTGGCCGCTGATTTGGGAATTAATCCGGATGATCTGGAATTGTACGGAAAGTATAAAGCGAAAGTTCCGCTTTCTTATAAATCTTTCAAACCGAGGTTTAAGGATCCGAAGCTGATTTTGGTATCGGCTATTTCACCGACTCCGGCAGGAGAGGGGAAGACTACCGTCTCCATCGGACTGGCACAGGCGTTGAATAAAATCAATAAGCAGGCAACTGTTGTATTGCGTGAGCCATCGTTAGGACCGGTTTTTGGTATTAAGGGCGGTGCTACGGGAGGAGGCTATTCGCAAGTGCTTCCGATGGAAGATATTAATCTGCATTTTACGGGCGATTTCTCGGCCATAGAAAAAGCACATAATCTGTTGGCGGCCTTGATTGATAATAATATACAAAGTAAAAGCCGTTCACTGAATCTGGATCCGCGTACGATCTCCTGGAAGCGGGTAATGGATATGAATGACCGTGCATTGCGTAAAATTGTAGTCGGTTTAGGGGGGACGGCATCCGGTATTCCGAGGGAGACCGGTTTTGATATAACTGCGGCTTCGGAAGTCATGGCGATCCTTTGTTTGTCGGATGATATCGCAGATTTGAAAAGACGTCTTGGCAATATCTTTGTCGGATACACTTTTGATAAAAAGCCGGTTTATGCCCGCGACCTGAAAGCGAATGGAGCCATGGCGGCGTTGCTGAAAGATGCGATCAAGCCGAACATTGTGCAGACCATGGAAGGGACGCCTGCATTTGTACATGGAGGACCTTTTGCCAATATTGCACAGGGTACGAATACGGTGATTGCTACTAAAACATCGCTGGCGTTAAGCGAATATACGGTTACGGAAGCCGGCTTCGGTTTTGACCTCGGGGCTGAGAAGTTTTTAGATATCAAGTGCCGTGTGGCTGGTCTTACTCCAAATGTAGTTGTTTTGGTCGCTACTGTCCGCGCATTGAAATATCATGGCGGTATGCCGTTGAAAGAATTAAAAACTCCTGATTTGGAGTCTCTTAAAAAGGGGGTTGTCAATCTTCAAAAGCATATCGAGAACATAAAACAGTTTAATCTGGCACCGATTGTAGCAATCAATAAATTCGCTACCGATTCGCAGGAAGAACTTGATTTCATCAAAAGTTATTGTTCCGGTATCGGAGTTTCCGCATCTGTTGCCGATGTTTGGGGACAAGGTGGAGCGGGAACGCTGGAATTAGCTGAAATGGTTGTTGAAAGCGCTGCCTCCTGTTGTTCGCGGTTTGAGCCGTTATACGATCTGAATGACAGTGTTGTCAATAAGATTGAAACGATTGCGCGTAAGATCTACGGGGCCGAAGCGGTTGATTATACATCCAAAGCGAAAGCGAATCTTCAGCGTGTTCATGACCTTGGATTGGATCATCTGGCGATCTGTATGGCGAAGACGCAGAAATCTCTCTCGGATAATCCGGATTTGCTGGGACGTCCCAAAGATTTTATCATTACAGTCCGGGAGATCGAGATTGCTGCCGGAGCCGGATTTCTGGTTCCGATCACCGGCGATATCATGCGTATGCCGGGATTACCGGAAACACCGGCTTCCGAGCATATGGATATAGATGACGAAGGGAATCTTACGGGTTTATTCTAAAAAACGTCATTATTGTTTTAACATGCTGTTGAGTGGTGGTCATCTTTGTTCACGCCATGCAAATGATATTTGTTCCGGATAACCTTTCTGGCCAGTATTGCAGAGATAATAACCATTAACAGGGTCATGAATATAAATTCTCGCATAGAATATTCATATCTTAGGTACTTGAAATCCGAGAAGTTTTTTCGTTTCCAGAGACCAAGGTTCGTGCTGATAAAGTCGGATAATTGATGGAGGTCGAGCGGAGAATCCTTGTAAGTCATGATCTCGTCCCGGATGTTTATCTCCAGAAGGGGTACATCCGACCATGAGGTTACATTGGCCCATTGCACGTGAAGGCTATCTGAGCTGACGCCGACATGGATCAGCATTTCATTCATATTGCCTCCATTCCAGTATGCTGTCTGTTTGTTTGAGACGGAAACGTCTTTGTCATAGTAGAATAACAGATAAACCCGGATCTGGTGGGAATAGCCATAAAATGCATTCAGAAATTTCCATTTCCGGATATCCTTATCGGAAACAGTCTGTTTGGATAAAATGGCACTCTGCTCCTTTTCCAATACGGGAGGATACTCATATAATTCCAGTTCGCCGGCTTCTTTTTTGGATACTTTATCTGCTTTATATGTGGAACTGCTGCCTTTTATCGGATTTGTATAACCCTGGGTCAGAGTTAAACACCGGCATGTATATACATCTCCGTTCCAGTCCGCGCATCTTACATCCCCATCAATTGTGTGATAGTTCCGGTTCATATCGATCTTGTAAGTTTTTCCTCCCCATAAATCTACATGATATTGGTAAGTGGACCATGAGATGTCTATTTGCTCTTTGTTGTTTAATGCATATGTATAATATTCCGGATGATCTTGTACATAAGAGCAGTCGTATGTCTCCGTCCTGTATATCGTGTTTCCGCCCGCATCCGTTCCATCCGGAACTTCCCGGGTACAGGTTCTCTCTATATACTCGTTCCATTGTTCATAATGGTTAACGGAAGTGACATAGTAACCTAAATATTCGATACTGCGGGAACCTGTGTATTTAACCCAGGCTTTGATCCCAAAGAATAATCCTACCGAGAGAAAGATTGTAATCACATATTCGAGAATATGAACTTTCTGTCTGTAAAAAATAAATAATACCCCACAAGTAACAAATGGAATAAGAAGCAGGAAATATTCCACGTCAGAACAATTTTACATCATCGTCAAGGCCGGTTTCACGTACTTCTTTTGAGCGGGAGGAGGTGATCATCGTATAGGGCAGCTTTTCTTTTCCGGAAAGGAACCAATTGCCCGGGATCGTTTCAATCAGATTCGAATGCTGGTTGATTATATTTAGTATTTTAGTCTGTTCTTTCAAAAAGGACTCCCGTTGAACTTCAATTGTATTCATTAGCTGGGTAAACAGCGTGACACTGAACTGCGGATTGGATTCCTGTATCCAGCTCATGAGTTCTCCCCGTCCGTTTTGGCTCGAGTAACGGCCTTCCATGATTTCCACATAGATATCCCGGAACGATTCCTGATATTTGTCCGTCACTTCTGCCTGTTGCTGGATGGTCTTCCACATTTTATCATGATAACCTTCGATCACATCATATTGTGCGGTATAAAGGTTTCTCAGACGGATTTCTTCATTGATGTAGAACATTTTAAGAAAAAGCACGATGACGACAAAACAAACGGCAACAGCTATGCCTATGAGAATGATTGATTTCTTTTTCATTTTTTATTTAGTTTAATATTCAATGTTTGGTTCCTCTCGAAGGAGGTTTTAAACGAAGAAGTGCAAAGGTATTTCTTTTTTTTATTTTTTAGCTATCCGGAATATGACAGAACTAAAAATTTGTTATTACTTACATTCCGGATTTACGGACAGCTTCCAGTAAGGGCTCTACGGATAATGGCTTACCTGTTGCTTCTTTGATCCATACATTAGGGGTTAGACGGCCTAATTTGAAGATCCGGTCTACTTCCGAAGCGAAGTCTTTTCCTTTGAAATGATTTTCCAGTTGAAATTCGATGATTTGCCCGAATGCATAAGCGGAAAGGTACAATGGGTAGCCGATCATGTGTGAGTAGATGGCGAGAACAGTTTCGTCCCTGATACCGTAAACGGGAGCATAATATTTGTTCCAAATCTCTTTGGATAGGCGAATCACCGCTTCCTGCAGTTCATTTGCCGTTGCGTCGGGATTTGCATACATCCATTTCCATACGGCAATGTCAAGCATGGATACCCCGGCTATTTCATAAAGGCTCCATACCTTATCCAAAACGTCCAGGGCTTCTTTGTCCGGATCGTTGTTCTCAATTCCCAGAATTTCAAGGTCTCGTTTCTGGAATACAAAGGCCAGCGCCTCGGTAAAGGATGTGTTTGGGACACCTTCGAGCATATAATAATCCACATCGTATAAGGAAATGGTCTGTTCCACGTTATGGCCAAATTCGTGGATGGCTATATTGTATCCTTTATAATTCATGCCATCAGCCGGTATACGTGTGCGCAGGCGTGCTTTTTGTCCTTTCATGGAGGCGCCGGCGGCATGTCCGGAACCACGCGCCGGGTCAACGGCTATCTTTTCGGCTAAATAGTTTGCGCGTTCGGGACTATATCCTAATTTCACAAGGATATTCGGAAGGTCTTTTTCCAATGCTTCGGCATTCGGATAGAGTTCGCGGACTTGTTTGTCTAATTTGGTTTCATCTAAGTTTGCGCGTGCTTTAAAGCCGTCATACCAGATGTCGTACGCTTCCGGTTTGCGGCCCAGGCGTTTTTTTATCATGTTGCCTACCGTTTTTAATTCCGGAGCGGACAGAAATTGATCGAAAAGTTTTTCCACATCATTCAGCGCAACTTCCATATCATCATTGAATTTACGGTCGATATAGGTGTTTCCCATATATTGATCAACACGCTTCATGGCGTGGAAATTATTCAACATTTTCTGGTAACGTACAGGACTTTCCGGCGTACTTGTTACGGTTTTACCCGCTTTTGATAATGTGTTTGTATAAGGATTCCAGTCAAACTCATTTGAGTTGATGGCTTCTTTGGGTATATCCTGTGCAATGATATGCTTCATTACTTCGTATATAGTGCGTTGTTTTTCGAGCCCTTCTTTTCCTTTGTTGTAGTTTGCTTTGATTTCGTCGCGCAGATTCCAGTGGCACAACAGGATCATATCTTCGGGGAAAATATGCTGTCCTTTCGGATTGAAAAGTTTTCCCATGTAGATGTTGTATGCATCGATATAACGGCTTGCATCATTGCTTACAAGCGCGTTTTGCTGGCGCACTTCCGTCGGTATACGTCCTGTAAACCAATCACCCAGACGCGCATAAGCCCAGGCCAGCCGGTCGTCACCCAACGCCTCTTTTTCCTGCAATGTACGTTTCAGAAAATTCAATGCGATTATAAATGCGATTTTGCTTTTGTACAGATCCTCCGTGAGATGAGCCCGCGGGCTCAGTTGGGAAAATTTATAATCAATAGGCAAAATGGGGCCTGTTTCGATCGTTACGTGCCAACCAAGTTGTTGCGACATCTGACTGAAATGTCCGTTTATCGCTTCCATGTAATCGCTTATCTTCAGAAATACGGTCTTTTTTTCTGCCGGATCCGAAATATAATTTTCTAAGCAGAAAGATGTAAAAACTTCTGTGTTTCCGTCTGTTTCCTGCCACAAGCGGACAACTTGCCGGACTCCTTTTTCAATGTTGTCTTTTTCCGAAGGGTTTTTATCGGAAAGTTCTTTTATTACGGACCGGATCGTGTTTTCCGGGATTTCTGCAAAAATGGCTATCGCAAAATTCAGAAAGAATGCCAGCATACAGAAACGTAAAGTAAATGTTTTCATGTGTATAGGGTTTAAAGATGTGAATATATATCGATACCACTCAATTTTATTGCAATAATGAACAGTAAAACAACTGTACTTATTATCGCTATGCCATAGACAATAAATATGGCAGACATTTTGAATAGTAAAGTACTTATTTTGGGGCGATAAACAGTCCACAATGCCCATGCGAAATAAACCAGAGGGATAACCATGAAAATGTAGACTTCGGATTCGTTATCCGGAAACAGATTGTTGATCAGAATGTAGATTAGAAATAAAATGAAAACAAATGTATGAAAGTGCAGGGCAAAAGTCAGATGATCGGCATAGAACATCTCTTTTTTCCTGAAAAAAAGATTCAATAAAAAAGCAAAAAACGGTATTAACAGGAATGATGCATATGGGGCATATGACATAAAGCTGTTTTTAAATTTATAGCCTTGGACTAAATTATTATCATTTTGGGAAGTTGTATTTTTTTTCTTTTTGCCGGAATCCTTTTTTTTCGATGCGTTTTCGGTTGTTTCATTTGTAGGTATATTGTTATTTTCTGTGATTTTAGATTGGATAATATCATTCACAGTTTCTGTTTCGGTTATAGTGGATGCTACTTGAGTGCTTTTCTGCTGCTTGTTGTCATTTTCTTCTGACAGTATGGTGGTTAACACTGCAAAGAATAGAATAGATACAAACCAAAACAATTTGGAAGGATGTACATAGCGGACTATTTTGCCGTTGATGTATTCTTTGGTTAGTTTTCCCGGCCGGAAAAGAAGGTATTTCATCGTAACAAATAATTTGCTGTCGATGGCAAGAACATTTTCCACAGAATGGTATGCCATGCTGCCAATCGTTCGTTTCGTACTTTGAAAGAGGTCTTGTCCGCAGGAGTGGCAATAACGGCCGTACAGGCCGCCGCCGCAATTGCGGCACGTGGCCTGTACCGGTAATATTTTTTTTCTCTTTCTTTCCGAATAGGTTTTTTAAATATTCATGCTCGTAGTTGTTTTCTGGTCCTGTCCGGCCGGATGAATCTACATTTTTACCTTATGTTCCGGCTTTCCTTCTTCCGAATAATAGATCCAGGTGCCTTTGGGTTGTCCTTTGCTGTATTTTCCCCGTATTTTGAGTGTTCCTTCTTTATAGTACTCATGATATTTGCCATGTCGCCGGCCTTCATGGATTTCGCATTCGCTTTTCAAACTACCTTCCGGATAAAATTCCCGGTAAACATTTCCCTGGAATTTCTCCGCGTAAAAACGTTTCAGTTCATCGATCTCGTCAATTTCCGATGTAACAGAAACATTTTCATCCTCCGGTTCGGGTGCATCAGGGATTAGCTCTTCCTGATAAGGAAAATAATTCATGCAGGCCTGCATGGTTATCAGTTTTTGATTCCCGGTGATCTGGAGCGTTGCATATGGAAATGAGTATACGATCTCTTTGTTTTGATTCAGGTCTTCCCATGATTTTTTGTTTAAGACGGGCTTTAATAAAGGGAATACCTTTTGTGTGTTTGTGTAGATAAAGTAAGTGGATTTTTTGTCAACCTGTGATAATACCTGTTCAAATCCTTTATCTTTGCCGAGCGTTCGTTTTTGAACATAATCTTCTACAAATGAAAGCAATGAAGCCGGTCTGTTACTTAATACCATATAGTCGTCGATATAGGTATAGTAGGGTTTTTCAAACTTATCGAACATTTTTCCGAAGAACAGGGCAAAAAAACCTTTTAATTCGACATAACTAATCATATAGTTTTTGTAATCAACCGCTTTTATGCTTACGGGAGTGCGTTTTTTCACTTTCTTTTCGATAGAAGCCATTTTTTCTTTAGCCAGTTTCGGATCTTTGGTTCTGATGGCTAATATAATCTCGGGCTCCTGTCCTAATAAGCCGGGTTCCAACTCCGTAAATGCAAATTCACCGGACATCCAGCTTAAAAAATCATCAGCCAATGATATACCCAATGTGGATTCAATTTTTTCATAGGAAGACTTGTATGTCAGATACTCTGAAGGGTGATTTGCTGATAAAGCCTTTTCAAGCTCTTTCACGAAAATAACAGGATCATCAAATCCGATATTCGTATAAAAAGCCGTCCTGTCCGACAAAATATGATGGGCCTGCATTTCTTTTTTTCCGGAATGAAATAAGGCGGAAACGTAAGCATTGATGGTGTCGCTGAAAAATGTATATCCGTTTAATTCGATTTTATTGTTATTTACGTCGGCCTTCAGTCCGGCGTAGGACATGGATTTGCTGATGATGGGCAGATATACATCATCTTTTCCCAGGTACATATCAAGAATTTCAGGTAAGTATGCATACTGGATATAAATACGGAATAAGCCTTTACCGGCAATCAGTTTATTTGCTTCGATAAACACCGGATCAAGTCCAATCACCGGATTATTGCGTTCGTCGATGGAGGCTTGTACTAATTTGGATGAATAAGATGCAATGTAGTGATTATCGACGAATGCGGTGTAAAGTATTTCATGTGTTTTTGTACTGGTAAGTTCAATAATATCAATGTCTTTATATTTACGATAGGTGACTTTGAAATCCAATAACGAGTAAACCTGTTGAATTTGCTCCTTTAATAATTCTATTTCGGAAATTTTCTGAAGGTCGACGATGTACAGGAAATCCCAGAAATTCGGACGCACTTTGTGAATTGAAATCATCAGGTCTCTTTTTCCGACAAGCGACATTAATTTACGGTTTTCGTGAAGGACAGAATCTAAGATGGTGGCTTTTTCCGTGATATCTGCAAATGAAGGACTTTGTCGCAGGCATTTCCATGGTTCGCTTTCGCTGAACTGATTCCAACCGGATACGGGGTTATCCGACAGAATGATAAAAATGGCATCTTTAGGAATCAGGTAAGTTTGCTGAATGGCCCGGTTCGGAGTTGTGTAAAATGAATAAAATCGGTAACAGCCATAAGCTAAAAGAAAAATCAGGATCAGTCCTGTTATTCTTTTGATCCTATTCTTTTTGATTACGGAATGCCCCGGATTTTCTTTTCCGGAATCGTATGCTGAAATGGAATCTGCTTCAATTAAGATCGATTTTGATTCCTTTTGCTCCTTTTGCTCCTTTTCCTTCATTTTTTACATGTCTGATAGTATTTTCTTTTAAAGTACATTCGACATGTAAAGATATGGATTTTTCAAATATTATACGGTATAAAAGAGAATTCCCCTTGTTAAAACGAATACCACAATCCGGCATTTTTTTTTGAATGCGGTTATTTAACGTGAATTTGTTTTAATTTCAGAAAGAAAAATCTTACCTTTGGAGATAATATATTGTATTTTTTAGAATAAAAGTGTTTTTTAATCATTAAAAATTATTGTCATGTTGGATCAGATCTATTACGGGAATTCGATTGAAGATTGGGGCATTTCGATTCTGATAATTATAGGTGCCCTTTTTGTAAATAAACTGATAATTATTTTAAGCCGGAAAATAATAAAGAAAATTACGGGAAAAAGTACGACCCGATTGGACGACATATTTTTTAAATCCCTTGAAAAACCCATATTAATGGGAATCATGCTTCTTGCTATATGGATTGCGGCAAGCCGCCTTCATCTTGGGCAAAATGTCCGTGATATTATAACAAAATCGTATGAGATATTGGTTGTATTGAATGTAACATGGTTTTTTGCACGGCTTGCCGCTTCTCTGATAGAAGAAAATATTTCAGATAGCGGTAATAAAAGTCAGCCGGGGAGATTTAAAATAGACTCTAAACTCCTTCCTCTGATTAAGAGGGCAGTACTTATCGTCGTTTGGCTGATAGGGATTGTAACCGCTCTTCATAATGTAGGGATCAAGGTTACGACGTTAATGGGTACATTAGGTATCGGAGGTATTGCTTTTGCTTTGGCTACCCAGGACACGATTAAGAATATATTCGGAGGTATTA
Organism: Tannerella sp.; assembly: GCA_031285685.1. Taxonomy (GTDB): domain Bacteria; phylum Bacteroidota; class Bacteroidia; order Bacteroidales; family Tannerellaceae; genus Tannerella. The sequence continues at coordinate 16,931 of JAITVS010000102.1, read as the reverse complement.
CGATTTTTACGGATAATACTTTCCGAATAGGTGACACCATCAAATTTGATTCGGCGGAGGGTACGGTCGTTGATATAGGCCTGCGAAGTACACGTATCCGTACGTATGACAAACGGTTACTGACGGTTCCGAATTATAAGCTGACAGATGCGCTTATTACAAATATATCATCAGAACCCGGACGGCGCATTGTGATGGAACTGGGCCTGACTTATAATACTTCATTAGAGAAAATGCAGGAGGCGATGACTATTTTAAGGGATATGCCCAACCGTATTCCGGGTGTGAGGGATAAAGACTTGGTGGTTTCATTTACAAATTTTGCCGATTCGGCTTTGGTTGTCACTTTCATTTATTTCATCCGTAAATCAGCGGATATTTTCGACACGCGTTCGGGAGTTAATCTGGAGATTCTTCGTTCTTTTAATCAGGCCGGGTTGAATTTTGCATTTCCGTCAAGTACACTTTATATTGAGAATAATGCAGGAGGTGCCGATAAACAGAATATTCAAAGGGGTAGCTGACGTTTTGATTAATAAAAAAACGGATTAACCCCAAATGAGACCAATCCGTTTTTAAGATACAGACTAAATTATTATTTAGATACACCTTCTATCCAGTCTGTGATCTCTTTAGATGTGGGCGATGTTTTTGGGGCGGCATATCCGGCCCAGCTCCCGTCCTCGTTTATCATGAACTTCTGAAAATTCCACTTTACCTTGGCATCTTCTTTTCCGTTTTCACTCTTGTTTGTAAGCCATTGGTATAGCGGATGAATGTCTTTACCTTTTACGGAAATTTTCTCCATCATGGGAAAAGTCACGCCATAGTTAACCTGACAAAACTCTTGTATTTCTTCATTCGTTCCCGGCTCCTGCTTCATAAAATTATTTGCAGGAAAACCGATGATCACAAATTTATCCGGTCCGTATTTATCATAAAGCTGTTGCAGATCTGCATATTGGGGCGTAAAGCCACATTTTGAAGCCACGTTTACAACCAGGACTTTCTTTCCTTTCAGTGATGATAGGGGAAAATCCTCTCCGGTGATTGATTTTACCGTGAAGTCATAAAAACTTTTTTTCTGTGCCTGTAATGTAGATGCAAACATAATCACTGTAATTATTAAGAATATTTTTTTCATAATGTAAATTGTTAAGGAGTGAATAAGAGAAAGAGGACCGCTGTTTTTCAGACAATCCTCTTTTAACCAATGCCTATTATCCCATATACGCAGTCAACTTCCACAAGTTTGTTTCAATTTCACTGATACGTTTTCTTGCCAATGATACGGTTCCGAAATCGTTTGCTCCACTCGCTAATGTAAGTAAATTGCGATATTTTTCCAGAATTGTCTTCATGGAAGACATAATGTTTTTTATACCTGCTTCCCAATCGGAAATAGTATGAATCTCTTTGATGTCGGATTTCTTGATATATTCGGAGAAACGATTTTCCGGATGTCCGCCTAACATGGCGATACGTTCTGCCACTTCATCGATTGCCGATGCTTCATTGTTATAATACTCTTCATACAGCTCATGTAACTCAAAGAATTTATCTCCTTTTATATCCCAGTGTAATCCCCTGAGGTTTGTATAATAAACCTGATGATTTGCCAATAAATCACTTAAACTGTTTATGATTTTTTTTACTGCGGCGGAATCAAGACCAATAAAGTTTTTAGTTGCCATAATTTTATAAAATTTTTAGAGTAAGTAGATTAATTTCTTTTTTGATGCAAATATAATGGTATTTTTCTCTTTTGTCAAATTGATATTTTTTATATTTGTATCGATTTTATCAATAAATAAAATAATATGACAATTCAACAGTTGGAATATATTATCGCAGTAGATAATTACAGACATTTCGCAAGAGCGGCTGAAGCCTGCTTTGTAACGCAACCGACGTTAAGTATGATGATCCAAAAACTGGAGGATGAACTCGGAGTGAAAATCTTTGACAGGATGGCTCATCCTGTCGAGCCTACGGAAATAGGAAAATTAATACTAAAGCAGGCCCGTACTTCAATTTATTATTTTTATCAGCTTAAAGAGATTGTTTATAATGAAAAGAATATACTGGCGGGTGATTTTAAAATGGGGATAATACCGACGGTGGCAACCTATCTGGTTCCGGAATTGCTTAAAACGGTGAATGAGTCGAAAGTGGGCATTAACCTGACTATGCAGGAAGTGCCGACATCCCAGATCATAGAGAATGTCCTGAACGGTAAATTAGACGGAGGCCTGGCGGCAACACCGCTCAATAATCCGATGCTGGCGGAAATTCCCATCTATTATGAAAAATTTTATGCTTATACATCCCCAAAAGATTCTCTTTTCAATGAAGCTGAAGTGGATCTTAAAAGCATTGATATACAAGATATATGGTTATTGGAAAATATTCACTGTTTACGCGGACAGGTTCTGAATTTATGTAAGAGAAAACGGGAAGGAGAAGCGAGTCAGGCTGTCAAATATGAATCGGGAAGTCTGGATACATTGATCAGTATTGTGGATTATAATGGCGGACTGACGATCATTCCTGAAATGAATGCGATGGGATTGCCGGAAGAAAAGCAGGGTAATCTTCGCAAGATAAAAGGGAATGTCTCTGTAAGAGAAGTCAGTCTGGTTGTAAATAAAGATTTTGTCAGGCAGAATGTGGGTAATGCGATTGTGGAGATGATAAGAAAGTCTGTACCGAAATCAATGCAGGATCCGGATTTGAAAAAACATGTTGTCGGCATTTATTAAAAGATCCGGTTTACCTGGTAACAGTTTGTATACTGTGAATTGCATGGGATAAAAAAGTAATATTAATTTTGCTTTTATTGCATATTTTTATAATCTTTGTGGGATAAATCGTCATCCATGAAGCGCATAATCATATTCATCTTGTTTTTTTTTCCGGCCATTCTATATTCCCAAAGTTTTATCCGCCTGAAGCATTATTCCGGAAGTGATGGTATGTCGCATAGCCATATACAGAATTTTGTACAAGATAACAGGGGGTACATCTGGATGTCCACATGGAATGGATTGGAGCGGTTTGACGGATATTCTTTCCGGAATTTCAGGACTTATCCGACTGACTCGGTGCGTGTGACCAATCACCGTTTTACAGAGATAAAAGTCAGTGCTTTAAATAATATCTGGTGCAAGACACATGATGAGCGCTTATATTTGTTCGATACACGCACAGAAAAATTCGAGGATGTTTTTTTATATGGAATGAATGATCCGGTGTCCGGACCCGTTTCGGTTTTTGTTCTGGAGAATGGCATTACCTGGGCAATAAATTCAAAGGCGTTTTACCGTATTCATGAATCCGACTATCATTCACATGATGCGATTGAGGTTTATACGGATCAGGAGTATCATACATTGGGAGATGTAACTTACCATGTTTTTCTGGATAAAGAGGGTGATGAGTGGATTCTTACCGATGAAGGTATGCTTGTGGTAGGAAAGAAACAGATCTCAGGCCAAATACCTTTTATGTTTATTACGGAAAATGATAATGGTATTTTTCTGGGCACAAGACAGGGCCTTTTTGTTCGCTATGACAGTGAAAAGGAGGAACTGCAACCCTGTGCACCCAGTGATACCACTTCCGGAATTATCGGGATATATAAACTGAAGGAGGATAAAATTGCGATTATACATGACCGGAAAGTTTCCGTTTATGATTCCGGTAAAAATAGTTTTAATGAATATTTTTTGCCGGATGCACCGACGGCAACCTTGCTTCAGGATAGTAAGGGGATTATTTGGTTTTTTACGGTGGCAAACCGTTTGGTGCGTCTGAATGATGGAGAAAAGAAGATTGATATACTGGATTATCCTCTGAAAATGCCTAAATCCTCTTATTCGCGTAGTGAGTTTATCCATGAAGACGGATTCGGTACGATCTGGGCTAAATCAAGAAACGGAGCCTTCTGTTTTTATAATCAGAAAACCGAAAAAATGGAGCAGGCTTATATTTATGATAACGGACTGAAGGTTGAAGTGGGATTGGAGGCTTATAGTTATCTTATTGATAGCCATGATAATTTATGGTATACAAATGGGGAGGGCTTTGATTATCTGACTTTCTATAGAAAAAACTTTGATTATATATCCAGTGGATATAAGCTTATGGCGCGTTCTATAAAGGAAGATCGTTCCAAACGGATATGGGTAGGCTGGAAACGTAATAATAAGAGTGGCGAAGGACATGTCAGCCTGCACGATTCATTAGGACACTGGTTGGGAAATCTGGCTGAGGATGGCCGGATCATACAAGAGAATAACAAGTTATTCCATGTGGATGCATATTGTATATACGAAGATAAGGCCGGTAATATCTGGATAGGAACAAGGGATGCCGGATTATTTTTGCTTCGTCTGCAGGTGGATGGCAATTATAAAGCAACACGTTATATGCATGATGATTCGGATGATTACAGTATATTGTCGAATTCCGTATACGATATCCTGCAGGATTCAAAGGCGCGTATCTGGATTGCTGCTTATGACGGGGGACTGAATCTGGTAGAGCAGAACGGAGACAAGGTGCGTTTTATTCATGCCGGTAATCGTTTGAAGAATTATCCGATTCAAACCTGTGAGCGTGTGCGTTGCCTGTATGAAACCCAAAAAGGTATCATTTGGGTAGGTACAACGAAAGGACTTCTGTCTTTCTCATCCGATTTTGAAAAACCGGATTCGATTCGTTTTTTTTATAATACCTGCGATGAGCGTAATTCGAGCCTTAGTAATAATGATGTATTCAATATTATTCAGACTCAAAAAGGCAATTTGCTGGTTACAACATTGAGTGGAGGTGTCAATATGCTTGACGGAGAGGAACAACTTTCCGAAAATCTCTCATTTATACACTATAATAGAATATACGGTGAAGTTCCTGATTTTTCACTTTCTGTGATAGAGGATCATATTGGAAACCTGTGGGTCGCTTCTGAAAACCGGATATCCCGATTTGATGCGAAGATGAATTTAATGGAGATATTCCAGGACCAGACTCTGGTATCGGAAGCTAAACCTTTGCTTTGTTCTTCCGGGGAATTAATGTTTGGTTCTACTTCCGGTGTGTTGCGTATCTCACCCTATACCATTCATGAAAATGCATTTGTGCCTCCTGTTGTTTTTTCCGATATAAATGTCTATGTGGATAACCGGTCTTATCAGCGCAGGATAGACAGTGTATTGATTTTGAGTGCGAAAGAACGGAATTTTGTGGTGAATTTTGCTACGCTGGACTATGTAAATCCGCAAATGATCGAATATACGTATCGTATGAAGGGCATGGGGGACCAGTGGATAAATCTGGGAAATAATCATTCCGTCAGTTTGATCAATGTTCCTGCCGGGGATTACGTATTTCAGGTGAAATCAACAAATGCAGATGGTATATGGGTGGATAATATGGTCTCTCTGCCTATTCGCATAGAACCTACATTCAGGGAGACAATCTGGGCCCGGATCCTGTATGTTCTGGCTATTATACTGGTTCTTGTTCTTGTGATTTGTATTGTGATACGGATTACAAATCTTCAACGTAAAGTTGATTTTGAAAAGTATCTGACGAATTTAAAATTGCGTTTCTTTACAGATATCTCGCATGAACTTCGTACACCGCTTACTCTGATTGCAAGTCCCATAGATGAAATTATCGGCAATGAAAAGCTGTCTGATGAAGGCAAGGAAAATATACAGGTTGCCAAACGTAATGTGGAAAGGATGTTGCGCTTGATAAACCAGATCCTGGATTTTCGTAAGATACAAAATCAAAAGATGAAAGTTTATGTGGAACAAGTCGATGTGCTGCCGTTAATAAAGAAGATCTATGGCAGTTTTTTGCCGATGGCTAATGCCCGCAGGATAGATTATCAGTTTAATGCCCAAATACAGAGCCTTGTTATGTATACGGATGTCGATAAGTTTGAGAAAATTCTTTTTAACTTATTGTCGAATGCGTTTAAATATACTTCGGATGGGAAAAAAGTCGCACTCTCGGTGCATGTGGAAAATACTACTTTGTACATAAGCGTAGAGGATGAAGGGAAAGGGATCAGCCCTCAGAAAATGAATAAACTCTTTACCCGTTTTGAGACATTAAATAATATCAACCCGAATATCTCCAGCGGAATCGGGTTGTCTTTGGTACGTGAATTACTCTTTTTACTTCATGGAGATATTAAGGTACAAAGTACCTTGGGCGAAGGTAGTACATTTGTTGTTATGTTACCGGTTGATTATCATATTTTTGAGAAAGATAAGAATGCGGAATTCATTTTGAATGACGGAAATAAGATGATAACGGATGAAGAAATCGGCTTTAATACACAGGAGGGTAAAGATGCAAAAATTCTGATTGTTGAAGATAATAATGAATTGCGCCGTTTTATATATAATGTATTGAGCAAAGAGTATATCGTTCTTGAGGCACCGGACGGAAAAGCGGGGTTGGAAGTCACGCATTCGGAAATTCCCGATCTGGTGATAAGTGATATTATGATGCCGGAAATGGACGGGATCGAGTATTTAAAAACTGTCAAAGGAAATAAAGATATTTGCCATATACCTGTCATTCTGCTGTCGGCTAAGTCTGCGCTGAGTGACCGGATTGATGGTTTGGAATATGGAGCGGATGATTATATAACCAAGCCGTTTAGCGCTAATTATCTGAAGGCAAGGATTGCTTCCCTGTTGAAAAGGAGACAGGAACTTTATAATTATTACCTGTCGAACGTTGCGATTACACCGGATTTGCAGACAAGCCAGACTGTTGCTGAAAATAGGGCCGGTTCTGCAGACAATAACCGGATGGCGCACGTACAACCTTCCACTCCTCAGATAACGCGTTTTGATGATGAATTTATTAAGAATGTAGTACAAAGTATTGAGGATAATTTTGAAAAAACCGATTTCAAAATAGAGGATCTGGCGGAGGCTATGAATATGAGCCGGGCCGTATTTTATCGTAAGATAAAATCATTGATGGGGGTTTCTCCGGTGGAATTTGTGAAAGATATGCGTATTAAACGCGCCGTTCAACTGATGGATACCGGGAAATACAGTATTTCAGAAATTGCTTATATGACAGGCTTTACTACACCACAATATTTCAGCAAAGTTTTTAAGAGTGTAATGGGTTGTACTCCAAAGGATTATAGGGTTAAGGATAACTGATCATCCGGATACAAAGAATAATTTTTGTAAATAATTGAACAAAAAATGCAAAGGTGGAGATTTTCAAATCTTCACCTTTGTTGCGTTAAAAAATCAATGGAATGTCTAATATTATGTTAAATTAAAACATTGTTACGTATGAGAAAAAAATCTAATGAATGGAAAAGCATGATGTGCAGATCGTGGATTCTGTTATTAATGTTATTAATTATTCCTTTAGGAATTTCTGCACAAAACATTACTGTCAGCGGTCATGTTGTTGATCCGGAAGGTGAGCCGGTGATCAGTGCGACAGTTAAATTGGTCGGTTCTGCGACAGTTGGAACAGTGACTGATATAGATGGACATTTTACTTTAAATGTCCCTTCCGGCAGTAAGTTATCCGTTTCCTACATCGGAATGATAACCAAAACAGTTGCTGCTGTAGCCGGAACAACGATGAGTATCGTGCTCGAGGAAGATGCGCAGTCGCTTGACGAAGTTGTCGTGATAGGTTACGGTTCCGTAAGAAGAAAGGATCTGACGGGAGCGGTTGCCTCTGTCGGAGAGAATGTCCTGAAAAATATTCCTGTGACCTCGGCAGCAACCGCCATTACCGGGCGTATGGCAGGAGTCAGTGTGGTAACGACAGAAGGGTCGCCCGATGCAACGGTTAATATTCGTGTTCGTGGTGGCGGTTCTATTTCTCAGGACAATTCACCCTTGTTCATCGTGGACGGGTTTCAGGTAAGCGGTATTGATGATATACCGGTAAATGATATTGAAAGCATGGATATCCTGAAAGATGCTTCTTCAACAGCAATCTATGGGGCCAAAGGAGCGAACGGAGTTATACTTATCACCACCAAAAGCGGAAAAGAAGGGAGAGTCGTCGTAAGGTTTAACGGTTCCGTCGGTTTTAATAATATATATAATCAGACGCCTGTGCTTTCTCCCTATGAGTATGTTTATTTACAGCGGGAACTGGATCCGGGCGAGAGTGCCGGGTTTTTTGAGAAATACGGACGCTGGGAGGATATTGATATCTACAAATCGAAAAAAGGAAATGACTGGCAGGATTTATTGTTTGGCAGTACAGGAGTAAAGCAAAGCTATAACCTGAGTATAAGCGGAGGGGATCAGTCTCTTGTCTATAGTATCAATTATACGCGTGATGATGAAAGTTATATCTTAAAGACATCCAATAACCGGCGCGATAATATCAACGTGAAAATCAATAAAATATTTAATAAAAACCTTCGGTTTGAGTTTAATCCCAAGATGAGTTACCGGGTGATCGACGGTCCGAGTGTATCGAGCGGCGGTAAATTGAGAGATGCGGTAAAGTTTCCTTCGATTGGCACATTGCAGAGCCTGACCTTGGAAGATATCAGCGACGGCTATGATCTGGATAACATAAGTAACCTGAATGATCCGTATTATAATGTTGCCAATTCGTATAAAAAACAGACAAAATTTGATAATACATATAATGGCGTTTTAACCTGGGATATTATAAAAGGGTTATCGTTACGCCTGGAAGGTTCTTACGGATTTGTATATGATAAGACGGATGAGATTTTCCTGAAAAACACAGGAGAGGCGAATGAAAAGGCGGGACAGCCGGTGGCTTATCGTACTTATTGGACGGGAAATCACTGGACAACCCGGAGTATACTTAGTTATGCGAATAAAATCGGTAAGCATCAGTTCGACGTAACGGCAGGATATGAGATGACAAATGTGGAAGAAGAAAAAATGAAGATTAATTCGGATTATTTTCCGCATGATTATACGGCTGAGAATATTCTGGCTATGTGGAATAACGGTACGGCGGAGCCTACCTATACCACGATTGAGGAGCCTGAACGTACACAATCGTTTTTTGGACGTGCTAATTATAATTATAACAATCGTTATTATTTTTCGGGAACAGCCCGTGTGGATGGCACGAATGTTTTCGCTCCCGGAAATAAATGGGGTGTGTTTCCTGCCGGATCTGTAGCATGGCGTCTGTCGGAAGAAGAATTTATGGAGTCAACAAGGGATTGGTTGTCAAACATGAAGTTTCGCTTAAGTTATGGTTTGGCCGGAAATGCCCGTGTGGGTTCGTATTGGCGGCAAACATATAGTCCGGAGACGGCGACAAAGAATTTATACTATCAGAATGAAGTAGGGCAAAGCGCTTTGAAGCCGGGAAAAGAGTTACGTAACGAAAACCTGTCGTGGGAAACAAAATATTCTACAAACTTAGGTTTTGATTTCGGCTTTTTGAATGACCGGATTGGTCTGGTGGTAGATCTTTATAAAGATGTGAATAAAGATCTGATTATGAAAGTAGATTTGCCTTCGCATTCAGGCTATGAAACTCAATATCAGAATCTGGGACAGACAACAAATAAAGGCCTTGAAATAACCTTAAACGGAACACTGGTCAGTAATAAGGATTTCTTCCTGGAGGCAAATTTCAATATCGCATTTAACAAGAACCGGGTAGACGCTTTATACGGAACACATACCGACCAGATGATTATAAGCGGAGGAGGAGCCGAAATCGGAAGTGACAACTATCGTGTTATTGTGGGTGAAGAAGTCGGTCTGATGTGGGGGTATGTATCGGATGGAATGTATTCTTTTGATGACTTTACGTTTGATGACGTAACTAAAAAATGGGTGCTGAATGAGGGTGCGGTAGACTGTTCCGGAGTATTAAGCCGTGCCGGGAACTATTTTGGTCCCGGACATATGAAACTGAAGGACCTGAATGGTGACGGTAAGATCGATGCGGATAAAGATCGCCGGGTTGTCGGGCGCGCTCAACCGAAACATACCGGAGGTTTCAGTATTATGACAGGCTGGAAAGGTTTTGACCTGGTTGCCATGTTTAACTGGTCGTACGGGAATGATATCCTGAATGCAAGTAAAATTGCCTATACCAGTTATGCCGGTTCGAAACGTTATCAGAATATGTCGACGGAAATGGTTCTGGCAAACCGGTTTACATTTATAGATCCGGTAAGCGGGCAAAATCTTTATACGGGAGATTATGCCAATCCGGAATTGCTGCAACAAATGAACGAAGGTAAAAAATACTGGCATCCGATGCAAAATGCAACCGTTATGACGGATTGGGCGGTTGAAGACGGTTCGTTTCTTCGTCTGGGAAATCTTACGTTAGGCTATACATTGCCACGTAATATCACGAAACGGTTCAGCGTGCAGAACCTGCGTGTGTACGGCACAATGAATAATGTGTTTTGTCTGACATCCTACAGTGGGCAGGATCCGGAAGTGAATACCTCATCAAGTGCTCTGTCGCCGGGTATGGATTTATCCGCTTATCCGAAATCAAAAACGTATTTATTTGGAGTTAATGTAACATTTTAGAATTTGAGTTATGAAAAATAGATTATTATATTTAATGATACTGGGAACGCTCCTGATGAGCGGTTGTTCGGATGATTTTCTGGATACGAAATCGCCTTCGATACAAAGCAGTGAAAATGTGTTTGAAAATGAAGGAATGATGAAAGCTGCTATTATGGGGATTTATTCGCAATTGACGAATACGTATGTTTACGGACAGAAAATGTCGGTCAACTGGCAAGGTGTTTCCGATATAGAATTGGCAAGCGGTTATCCGACTCAGACAAATACGGACAAAACAAGTGATACGGGAGCGGCTAACTATTGGTGCGACTGGTACAATAAAACGGTTCGCTGGGATCAGATATTCAAACTGGCCGAACTGGCAAATGCGTCGGTTGATGGGATCCGCGGATCAAAGATGATAGAAGAAAAGCCGGAGAAGGTGAATTCTTATCTGGGGGAGGCATTGGCATTACGTGCATTGGCGAATTTTGAACTGGTACGCCGGTGGGGTGATATCCCTTATAAAGACGGTATGTCCAAATCCGATCTTTCCAATGTGTATCTGGGTAAGACCGACAGGGACAGCGTTTATGGAGCGATCGTTAAGGATTTGCAGGAAGCGATCGATTATCTGCCATGGCTCGGAGAAAATTCGGATTATAACTGTGAGCGTGTAACAAAAGGTTTTGCCAAAGGTTTACTGGCGCGTGTCGCCTTGTTTGCCGGCGGATGGTCGTTGCGCGATGGTAACCAGTTTTCCGATACGAATGTGGAACATTATCCGAATACGGAAAACAATCCCGGAATGGCTGAAATAAACGGCTATTATATAGGCCGTCCGAAAGCATGGAAAACCTATTATGAAATAGCGGAGCAGCAATGCGCCGAAATATTGGCGGATCCTAAAAATCCTCATCAGTTGGATCCGGATTACGGAAATATATGGAAAACGGTTTGTGGCCTTGGGTATAATACGTTCAACGAAAACATGTTCGAGGTGGCAAACGGGGTAGGCTATAGCGGTGATATCGGTATGTTGATGGGACGTGCTATCGATGGCGGAATAGGGTATGGTTCCCGCGGTTTTGGCGGTACTTACGTAAGTACAAACGGCTATTATTTTTATTCATTTGATCCTCAGGATCTGCGTCGCGATTACGCCTGTTATTGGCCGAGCTATGGTAAGTCCGGTAATGTGAATAAGGAAACAATGAAAAACGATATTATGTCCGTTCGTTTGGGTAAATGGGATTTTTTCTGGACAAACGACGCTTATAAATCAATCGCGTTAACGGCGACTGCGCGTACCCCGACCGGTATTAACTGGATTGTTATGCGTTATTCGGATGTTTATCTGATGTTTGCCGAAGCCCGTTATGCGTTGTCCGGTGCAGAGACCGTGAGCCCTGTCGCCGGGATCAGCGCTCGTCAGGCGCTGGAAAAAGTCCGGGAGAGAGCTTTTGGCGGAGCATCTGCAGGAACCTTGCAGTATGATTCGGATTTTTTTCATGCGATTGTAAACGAACGTGCCTGGGAATTTGGCGGTGAAGGAATCCGTAAAATGGATCTGGTACGTTGGGGTTTACTGGATCAGAAAATTGAAGAGATGAAAGAAGCGATGCTGCTGATGATGGACGGAACAGAGTCTGTTAAGATTTTTGATAAAGTTTATCAACCTTCGGACTTCCCTGATTCGGTTTATTTTAAATATGATAACAAGGGTGAATTTATAGATCTTAAAAGCGTCAATTTCTATACAAATCTGACAAGTAATCCCGATCCGGCTGTCTATTCGGGAGAACGTTGGTTTCCCATGAGATACAGGACAATGAGCGAAAGTGATTATGTGACGCATTCGACAAGGGTCTTGATCACGGCTTCCGGATTAAGGGCTTCTTATGATTACAACGGACTTTTATCCAAACTGAAATATGGAGACAAGATCGGAAGTTCCTATATCACTTATACGACCGGAAACGGAGTTTGTAATTATCGCCATTTGTACGCGATCTATTACGAAGATATCTATGAATCAAATGGCTATCTGACAAATTCGTACGGATTTGATTATGAATAAAAATTAAAATATTGTACATTATGAAAATAGGTAATTTATATATATTATTGATAGGTCTTTTGTCACTTGTTGTCGCATCATGTGAAGATAATCCGAACGACTGGGACTATGACGAAAGTTATCTCCGGCTTTTCCGGCCTACGGAGTATGAAGCGATCGAGCTGCGCCCGACATCTGTTGTAATGAGATTTTTCGGCGTTTCGGACGCGACAAGGTATGTCTTTGAATTCAGTGAAGGCGATAGCCTGGAATTTACAAATATTATAAGAACGTCTGAAATCGGGGTCGATACATTGACACCATATGACGAAGGCGAATCGATTGTCACGACAGAATATCGTGTGCCTTTTGGAAACTTGAAAGGAACCACCCCCTATTCGGTCAGGATGAAAGCCGTGAGTGATACTAAAAATATGGAATCCGGTTATTCTCAGGTTTACTTTGTAACGCCGGACGAACAGATTATAAAGAGCGTTACTCCGTCCGTGACCAAAGCGACTGTTATATGGGAAACGGGTGCTGATGTTACACATGTTGTCTATTGGAAATATGTGAGTGAGGGCGAACCTGATAAACAAACGATGCAACTGACTGCAGAACAGAAGACAGAGGGACGTGCGATCATCAGGGATTTAAGTTTCGGTTCTTATGTTGTTCAGATATTCAATAATGACGCAAAACGCGGGGAGAGCTCTTTTACTACCTTGGGAAGTCCGGGAGAAAATGGGGTAATCTTTAAAATGCTTGCTGCCGATGCGGAAAAGATGAATGAAAATCTGGAATCCGCTGTGTCCGGAGGATACAAAAAGGTTTCCATCATTTGTATGGAAAGCGATAACTCTTATGATGTGGAAACGATTACGATTCCTGCGGGAATTGAGGAGTTGTACTTCTTCGGCGAATCAGGTGATGACGGTACATTGCCGGAATTGTATCTTCATAAGGTGGTATTATCTGCTCCTATGACATCGATTGCATTCCGGGGTATTGATCTGAATGCCCGTCTGAACAGCTCGAATTATGTATTCAGTCTCGGTGATGCCAATTATTTCAAAACAATAGAATTTGACGGATGTAAGATCCGTAATATTGGAAGATGTCTGATCCGTTTTAATCATGCGGATCTGAATATTGAATCCGTGAAAATTAATAATTCGATGATTGAAAATGTCGGAGTCAGCGGTTATGGCTTCTATAACTTCGGAACGGATGCCGCTAATGTGGGGTTAATTTCTATCACGAATAGCACGATTATGGAGTTTGGATCCGATCGTTTAATGCACATCAAGGGTGGAGTCAAAAGTATTGTAATCGACAAATGTATATTGTACAATAATACGTCCAAAAGTGCCGAGATTTTCCGTTTTGATAAGGAACCGGGTAGTGTTGCCGTGACAAATTCTATTTTTGCAGGAAGTAATGGCGGAAATAAAATAAATTCCGGAAATGCGGCTTATACTTATCTGGAGTTTTATGGTTGCTATCTGACATCGGATTTTGAAGTGAAAGATCATGCATTTACGAATGCGACCCTGTTGGATATAACATCCGGGGAGTTGTTTGTAAATCCGGAAAAGGGAAATTTCCGTTTGAAAGAAGGGGTGAGATTCGCCGGAAATGGTAAAGCCGGTGATCCGAGATGGTGGTAAAGTTTTTTTTCTGTAAATGAGTTTAGTTTGATAAACTGGTTTTCTCATAGAGGCAGGTGGTCTTCTATACAGGGACCACCTGCCTTGCTAAAGAAATGATTGTTACACTATTTTAATGTTAACTGAATATGATATCGGAAATAAAAAATCTCAGGAAGATATGGCGGTTATATCTGTTTTTATTCTTGTTATCGGGGATTTGTGTTGAATCGGGCGAAGCCTCTGTTTTGCCCAAACTATCCGAAGTGAAAGAGCAGATACCGACCGATAATGAGCTGCCGGTCGCTTTTCCCGGTGCGGAAGGGTTCGGGCGAAATGCGACCGGAGGTCGCGGTGGTAAGGTATATCATGTGACGACATTGGAGGATGGAGATTATGCCGGCACATTTCGTTATGCCGTTTCACAAGAGGGAGCGCGTACGGTGGTTTTTGACGTGGCAGGGACTATTTTTCTGAATAGCAACCTGTCTATCCGGAACGGCGATCTGACAATCGCCGGACAAACGGCTCCCGGGCAGGGGATTTGTATCGCCCGGTATCCGGTGTCGGTCGATGCAGATAATGTCATTGTCCGTTATATGCGTTTCCGGGTCGGTAATGAAGGAGGAGGTGAGCCGGACGGTTTTGGCGGCACGAGGAATAAAAATGTGATCATTGATCACTGTACCGTCAGTTGGTCGGTGGATGAATGTTGTACTTTCTATGGCGGAGAAAATGTGACCGTTCAATGGTGTCTTATCTCCGAAAGCCTTCGTACGGCCGGTCATAGTAAGGGGGCGCATGGTTACGGAGCCATTTGCGGCGGTGTGAAATCTTCATTTCATCACAACCTGATGGCGCATCACGAAAGCCGGATGCCGCGTCTTGGACCGCATGCCACCACGCAAGATCGTGAATACGTGGATATGCGGAACAACGTCTTTTATAATTGGGCGGGAGCCGGTTGTTATGGCGGCGAAGGAATGAAAGTCAATATTGTCAATAATTATTACAAACCGGGACCGGCGACACCGGAAGATAGTCCTGTAAGTTACCGTATTTCAGCGATCGGCGTATGCACGACGGAGTACTGTACCCGTGCGGACGGAACACCCAATGTCTGGAAACCGATGGAACATGTCTGGGGGCGATTCTACGTGGACGGCAATGTTGTGGAAGGAAACGCGGAAGTGACGAAAGACAACTGGACCAAAGGAATTTATGCCCAAATAAACAATGCTTCGTGCGATTATACGTTTACCGAACAGGTAAGAAAAGAAATACGCCTCGGTAGTCCTTTGGAAACAGATGTCATTACGACGCATACGGCCGGACAGGCATATCAGTTAGTGGTTGCGTATGCCGGATGCTCCAGGCAGCGCGATGTGATTGATGCACGTATTGCGGAAGAAACAAAAAACGGTACGGCAACTTTTTATGGCAGCATCACGGCAGACGCAAAAAGTAAGCCGGGATTGATCGACTTGCCCAACGATGTAAAACCGGCCGGCGCTGTGAGTGCATGGCCGGAATTGAATAGTGGCGATGTAACTCCCGACGATATAAGGGATTCTGATGGTGACGGTATTCCGGACGTTTGGGAAACAATGCATGGTCTGGATCCGAAAGATGCTTCCGATGGTAACGCTACGACATTAAGTAAAGAAGGTTATACTAATCTGGAAGTTTATATGAATGGCCTGGTTCAGGATATTACTCAAAAACAAAATAGTATAAATTAAAGGAATGATGATGAAAAAAGTAATATCTTTTCTCCTGTTAGTGACGGTATTGGCTTGTAACGATAAAAATGCCGGGCACTGGCGGCAAATGGAATCTGTTTATAACCGGATTATTCCTCCTGAATTTCCGGATAAAAAATATATGATAACGGATTTCTATAACGGAACGGACACATTGTATACGAATGCAATCAATCAGGCTATTTTTACCTGTTCTGCAAACGGCGGCGGAATGGTGGTGATTCCTGAGGGAACATATTATACCGGACCTATACGGTTGAAATCCAATGTGAATTTGCATCTTTCCGATGGTGCGGTTTTGAAATTTTCGACGGATTATCATCTCTTTGATGTTGTTAGGACACGCATTGAAGGTATTGATTGCTTCAATATATCACCCTTGATTTATGCGTTTGAGGAAACGAATATTGCTGTTACCGGCAATGGCGTAATGGACGGACAGGCGACTGCGGAGAACTGGTTTCATCCCGACCGGCTTTCATGGTACTCGGATGATAGTACGAAAGTAAATGAAAAGACAGAGCTTTACAGGATGAAAAGCGAATCCGTTCCTTTCGGTCAGCGTATTTTTAAAGGAAAGGAGGGAATACGTCCCCAGTTTATAAATTTTTATAAATGTAAGAATGTCCTTCTGGAAGGATTTACCATAAACCGTTCTCCGTTTTGGCTGATCCACCCGTTATTATCTGAAAATGTAATTGTCCGGAAAGTGACGATGCAGAGCCACGGACGTAACAATGACGGTTGCGATCCGGAATCATGCAGGGATGTGTTGATCGAAGACTGTTACTTTGATACCGGCGACGACTGTATCGCAATTAAGTCGGGAAGAGATGAAGACGGACGTTATTGGAATATTCCGTGTGAAAATATTATCGTGCGTGAATGTCGTATGAAAGACGGGCATGCC
>JAITVS010000061.1 GCA_031285685.1 Tannerella sp. | reverse complement strand
TCCCCGAAGTTTTTTTATATGCTTCCTGAGCCTGCCGGTCTGCTTTTGGGTGTGATGGTCGGGGTACTTTTTTCTTCCAGTTGTGGCTGGAAAACAAATCCCAAATGTAGTCGTCCGATACTTCCTTACCCACCTCGGTTTCTACTTTCTTCTTCATTTGTTTGTAGGTGAGTATTCGTCCCGACAACGCTTCTTCTTCGATAGAGGACAAAAGCGCCGCCTCTTCTTTGATGGATAAATGACACCGCTGTTCCCTGCGACCTCCACATTGACCGTAGACACGCCAATTGATCCCTGACTTGTTGTATTGTTGAATGACTCGCAATACCTTGCTTATCTTTATCCCAAGTATCCCGGCAATTTCTTCCGCCTTCTTACCGGGGTTGGTTTGCACTGAATAGATAATTTGCCGGTCCCGGAAGGCGCGTATTTCTGTCTGTGAATCCAGGATATTCTTCAATTCCTTGTCGGAATAATGTGATACCGTTTGCAATTTTTTCATCGAAGATTTTTTGCAAAGATACAAAAATATCTTGATTGCGGTTTGGTATTAATTATCAATAAATTAGACCAGCATACTTTTTAAAACACTACCCCTGTCTGAAATAGATGTGGATGTTATTTTGTCATTGTTACAAATCAAAAACGGCCAACATTTAATTTGTTAACCGTCTCTACATTCACTTTAAATTTTTGTACTGTAACAACACCTGATTTTACGCAAACCATCCGCAAAGATTACATTTTTCATCAAAAAATTATGACGGGGCTACATCGCAGATACGGATACACCGCCGCAGCGAGGCAATGGGATCGGCAGCCTTCGGAACAAATTCCTGTCCCACAAAGCCTTTGTAGCCGGTTTTTACCAAAGCTTTCATGATGGCGGGATAGTATAACTCCTGCGTTTCGTCTATTTCGTTGCGGCCAGGGTTGCCTCCCGTGTGGATGTGGCCGATATACTGAATGTTCCTGGTCATGTTCTCGATGATATTACCTTCCATGATCTGCATGTGGTAAATATCATACAGGAGCTTGAAGTTTTCGCTGCCGAGGCGTTTGCACAGTTCCACGCCCCATGCAGTATGGTCGCATTGATAATCCTTGTGTCCGTAGCTGTTGAGCAGCTCCATGATCAACACCACTTTGTGCTTTTCGGCTGTTTGGATGATGCGTTTTAAGCCTTTTTCGCAGTTTGTCCAGCCTTGCTCGTCGGTGAGGCCGCGGCGCTTGCCCGAGAAACAGATCAGGTTGGTAAGCCCTGCTTTGGCTACCTGCGGGATCACTTCCTCGTAGCTGGCCACTAATTTATCGTGCAACTCGGGATTATTCCACCCATTGTCAATGCCTAAGCCGGATCCTTGCGCCATAGCACAGGTCAGGCCGTGTTTCTGTACTACAGGCCAATCTTTAGGGTCTAACAATTCGATGGACTGTATACCGATTTCTTTACAGGTTTTGGCAAACTCATCCAGCGGATATTTGCCGAAGCACCAGTAACTAACGGAATGCTTCACATAACCTTTCAATGGTTCATCCATTTGCTTGGCCGAAGCCGTTTGCGTGGATGCAATACCACCCAGCATGGCGGCGGCTGCCCCCACAGATGCGGATTTAATAGCTGATCTACGATTCATAAACAATTGATAATTGATAATTAATGATATACGGTTCTAAACTGGTTCAATGTATCCTGGTCTCGCAAAAACTTGCGCCTTGACCGTTGAAAATATGGCGACAAATATAGGGATATTTTTGAAAAACAAACAACACAAACATTTTTCTTCGAATCACCCCATTTTTTTTGAAAGTGTGGCAAATTTTTCAACAGCACACTTCGGTCATTCATGCTCCGGCTGCATACTGTTCAATACCATTTTATGCCTGAAACAGACCGGATAACAATCCCTGTTCTCTTCTATCAGCAGAAATGACTGCATGGTTATATATAAACGTTAGAGCATTCCATTAAATAATGCCAATTTAAAAACATTGACATTTAACATTTTTTTATAATGAAGCCGATAATGGTTACCAGCCATGTCCACATTCAACAATATGGGATTATTCCCCGTATTATTGGCTCTCAGGCGAGCCACCATCTTAAGGGTCTCACAGCAGGGCACATTTTCATCCTGATAACCCGTAAGGAACAGCATGGCCGGGTATGACTGCTTCCGCACGTTTTGATAGGGCGAAAACTCCAGCATATATTCCAGTTCGGTTGTGTCGGTCGGATTTCCAAATTCCGTCCATTCGAGCATGTCCTTTTCAAACAACACGTCCAGTTTCGGATTACGGAGGGTGATCCCCCGTAAAACATCCGGAAACATGTTGGCCACCATACCTAAAGCGATTCCTCCACCGCTGCTTCCCGTGGCATATATATTTTGGGGAGAGGCGTACTTTTCAGCAGCAAGATATTTCGCTATGGACACTACATCATAAGCGGTATTCTTTTTGTGCATGGCAGATCCGGCTATATGCCAGTCGGTTCCTTCACCGCCACCACCCCGCACATCGCACCTCACATACACAAAACCCATATCCAGAAGCGCCGGAAGGTTGTGGTCAAAACTCGGCCTGTACTGCGCTCCATACGCACCGTATACGCTCATCTGAGCAAGCGCGCTTCCATCCCTCCGGGTGTTTTTGCCATACATAATGATAACCGGGATGGGCAGACTGTCATGAGACATTACATTTTTTACTTCAACAATATAGTCTTCCTTTTTGTAATTTTTTACATGTGTTTCAAAAAGCTTCACTAACCGGTTGGTTTTTACATGATAGTCATAGTACACATCGGAGGTTTGAATGGAACAGTACTTGAACCGTATGATCTGATCAACCGTATCTATAAAAATCCGTTGAATGTGATGGGCAGGGTCCAAAAAACCTCCTATCGCAGTTTCCTGCTTTGTGTTTTTATCGACGATTTTTAAATCCGTACTCCAGTCTTTATACGTTTCCACGATGTAACCGTTTTCGATATGCACCACATAGTTCAGTCGGCTGTCCGATTCGGGAATGATTTCGTTCCAGTGATTTTCCGAAATATGGCGAATGCCGGTGGAGACATATTTGTAATTCGGTGCGTTTTTGTTGGTCAATATATGGAATACGGTATCACTGGCATAGTGCTCTACATGATACCTGATGCCGTCTGCCCGGGGATACACCTGCTGCGGTTCGGTTTGGTTTTTATCCAAATAAAGATATTCAGTGAAGAAATTGTTCAAAACCTCTATCCATACATACTTACCGGATGCTGACATTTTGACGTCTACCATGCTGTTTTTGCTTTCTTCATGATACAGCAACACATCCGAACTTTGTGGTGTGCCAATCACATGCCTGTAAACATCCCTGCTTTTGTTCAGTAATTTATCAAAGGGTGTATACAAAACCGTTTGATCGTCAAACCACACAAAACTCACCACATTACTGAGCCGGTCAACCAACCGTTTGGTTGCAACGGTTTCTATTTTTAAGACGGCATCGTGGGTAGCGTCGTTGGCGATGATGTATCCGCTTTTTTGTTGATCGGGACTGATTTTGTACAGCATCAATTCATAATCCTTCATCCTCCTTGCTGCTTTCCGGGCATTGAGAATTACCATTTCTTTGTCGCTATTCCTCGGTTTGCGGCATAACAGCATTGTTAATCCCGATTTTTTCCGGTAATAGATATAATCGCCTTCGGGCTTCTCAAAAAGTTTCAGATCGGGGCGCGACGGCGTGGGGAAAGGATGAGCATCCAACCCCTTATAAAACATCCTGCTCAAATCGGCCAGTTTCTTTTGTGTTATTTTTGTGTGAGCGTTTTCCGCCTTGATGTATTCCAGCACATCCTTTGACTGCAAGTCTTCCATCCAATGATAAGGGTCGTCAACAATATGTCCGGGCAGGGTGTCCTTATGGTTTTCGGTTTTTGCAACGGGGGCGTTCTGGGCATTCGCTGCACTGCAAAAAATCCACACGCATAGAAACACGGGCATTATATTGGCGCTTAATCTACGGCTTAATACTTTCATTTTTGGTTGTATTATAATGTATTGAAATTCTAAAAAAATGACGATGAAATAGATCCACTGGTTTTGCCGCTGTCAGGGTCTATCGACCACTGTCAGGGCTTGCGCTCCCTGTCAGCGGAGGAATTTATTCCGACCCCGTTCTAAAGATGAACGGTTTGTGCAAAAAACACTGTGCGCTTTTATCGTCAACACACTTATGTTTTTTGATTCTTTCCAAAAAATTACGCACCAAAGATGGATAAAATATTTCAAAACACAAACATAAATCTTCGGCGGATAAATATTTAACATTTTTTATGATCTTCTATTCGCCTTCGGAGATACCTCCGATCTTACCTGTACTTCCGTCATTCAACTGTTCTGTTATCTGATGTTACGCAATCCATCGGGAAAAGTGAATTTCCCATCAAGGAATTTGAATTTCCCATCAGGGAAACTGTATTTTTCATCAGGAAAACTGTATTTTCCATCAGGGAAATT
>JAITVS010000358.1 GCA_031285685.1 Tannerella sp. | reverse complement strand
CTTCTTCTCTTCTTCTTTCATATTAATCGATAACTCTTTTTTAGTACATGTCAACCTGACTACCAACGGAATGATAACAGGCACCAGAGCCATATAAGAATATGCGGCAATAGCAATCGGACCTAACAGATGGGGAGCCAGCTTAATCGTAGTAAAAATAGCCGTTGGGCCATCTGCACCACCAATAATACCTAATGCAGCCGCCTCTTTCGGAGTAAAGCCCATCAGTATGGCAACCAGCAAGACCGCAAAAATACCCATCTGTGCCGCAGCACCGAATATAGAAAGACGCAAATTACGAAGCATCGGACCAAAATCCGTCAAGGCCCCTACTCCCATAAATATGATAGGAGGAAGAAAACCGGTTTTAATCAGCATGTAATACAGAAAATTCATCAGACCTAACTCGTGCGCGATATCATGCAAAGGCATCTCCCAGATGTCTTTACTGACTTCCACACCGGTGCTATTTATAAAAGTAATTAAACCTGATTCATCCGCCTGAATAACTCCCATACTGCCACCCGGAAAATTTGCAAGCAAAACTCCAAACGCAATCGGAACAAGCAATAACGGTTCATAATGCTTTTTTATACCCAGATAAAGCAAAACAAAAGCAATCGCATACATAATCAGAAACTGCGGCTGTTCAATAATATTACTGAAAGCCGTCATTTCATATATTTTTTGAAATAAATTATCCATCAAAAAATTTATTTAATAGTCATCAGTACATCATCTTCAGATACAGTATCTCCAGGATTGAAAAAGATGGATGTTACAACACCATCATTTTCCGCACTCACTGCATTATACGTTTTCATCGCTTCAATATAACATACAGTCTGACCTTTCTTCACTGTATCTCCAACCTTGACCGGAACATCGGAAGCGCTTTTTACAAGGAAGAACTTTCCTTCAAGCGGAGATAACAATTCCTGACCATCACCTGCGGCTACAGGCACTGATGGCACAGAAGATGAAGACAGTGCTGGCGAAGCCGGTGCAGAAGCTGCATTCGTATCACCAAAAGCAACCGTCACGCGATAAGGCTGTCCATTCACATCCACATTAAGCACTTGGGGTGTAGTTGGAAGTGAGAATGTTCCTGTTGTCTGATTCGGTACATTTCCGTCTTTCGCTACCGGAACGCTTCCGCTTTTTTCTTCTTTACGCTTAGCGATATCAGCAAGAAATTCAACCTTTGCCTTTCCGGAACGATATGCTTCATACTGTGCAGGATGCATAGCATATTCAA
Organism: Tannerella sp.; assembly: GCA_031285685.1. Taxonomy (GTDB): domain Bacteria; phylum Bacteroidota; class Bacteroidia; order Bacteroidales; family Tannerellaceae; genus Tannerella. The sequence goes on along the minus strand of JAITVS010000358.1, from coordinate 12,715 downwards.
ACAGCTCTTCATCATCCTCTCCAACTTCCCAATGCTTCTCATTCATCAATTTACGATATTTATCAAGAGCATCAGGATAGTTATCCTGGGGATTTCCGTCAAAAAACTCACGACCTTCGGCTTTTGCTTTCTCAATGATCTCAGGAGCCAGTTCACCCGGGAGACGACCTGCTCTTCCCAGAATCATATCCCATATATCATCTGCAATCATACTCCAGCGCTCTTTTCCTTTGAGCATCTGCATCACATTCATCATTGCAAGATTCTTTACATATTGACTGAAGGGTGTTACCAACGGGGGATATCCTACCCGCGGCCATACATAGGCAACCTCATCAAAAAGTTTTATTAACAGATCATCCTGAGAAAGAAGAGGTTCTTTTTTCTTTTCTCTGCTTTTGTTGATCGTAGCAAGATTTGATTCCAGGTCCGCCATCAGGCTTCCCATCATTCCGCCAGGCAGTCCGGGAGCAATCAAAAGAGAGTTCATCAAACGATTTTTCGGGCTGATATACAATCCGAGAAAATCATCCATAAAATCCTGAATCATGCTACGCACTCTCATATAGGCTTCCATATTAACTTCCGGAACATTATAACCGGCATCTTTAAGCATCGCCTGAATCGTCAGTAAATCCGCATGTCCGGTACCCCATGACAAAGGCTCCATACCAACGTCAATATAATCACATCCGGCATCACACACTTCCAATATAGTAGCAACACTAAAGCCCGGACCGGCATGACCATGATATTGTACTGTTACTTCAGGATATGCTTTTTTAATATTAGCGACAATCTTTCCAAGTGAACGAGGCCTGCCTATTCCGGCCATATCCTTGATGCATATTTCATCTGCCCCATCTTTTATCAGTTCCAAAGCCATTTTTGTATAATATTCAACTGTATGAATCGGTGAATGTGTTATACTAAGCGCACATTGGGAAATCATTCCCGCATCGTGAGCATATTTTATTGAAGGCTTGATATTACGCACATCATTAAGTCCGCAGAATGTACGTGTAATATCCGTACCCTGTACTTTTTTTACCTGATAAAAAAGCTGGCGCACATCTGCAGGAACAGGACTCATACGAAGTCCATTCAGTGCCCGGTCAAGCATCTGTGTCTGAATACCTGCTTCATGAAATGGCTTAGTCCATTCACGAACAGCCTTATTCGGATTTTCGCCAAAAAGAAGGTTCACCTGTTCAAACCCGCCACCATTCGTTTCTACCCGGGCAAAACAGCCCATTTCAATTATAGCGGGAGCTATCTGCACTAACTGATCTACACGTGGCACATACTTTCCGGCCGACTGCCACATATCACGAAATACCAGACAAAATTTTATTTCTCTACTCATGTTACTAGTTTATAAATTCTAAAAAGGTTGCGTTTATTATTTTTTTTCAATTTTCGACACTTTACCATGCCCACCGGTAAGAACACTAACAGCCGAAACAATCGCTGCAGTAGTCGACTGGGGCAATATATCATCTTCCGGGACAGCTACACGACGAGATATTTTTATCGCGACCTCTTCCGGAGCATATTTATTTACCAACAGGATAAGGCTTTTACCCAACCCTATTACCAACAGCAATATAGCATACACAGTCGCCATACCGACAACCATTAGTAATAATCCAAGTTCAAAATTATTCATAAAAAAGACTATTTAAAAAGAAATTTATTAATGTTTTTCATTGCAAGAAACGCACAAAAATACGAAAAATGTGCGAAACCGTAAGCATTATAGACTTAAAAAAACAAAAAAAATACTTGCATTAATTATTTAATTACAATTCATGCACTCATGCAAGACAAAAAAATTGGAGATTTAGCATGAAAACCTCTAAAAAAGGAAAATCCCGGAACTCACGTTCGGGGATTTTCAGTAATGAATAATGAATAACGTTTAGCATTATGCTCTAGCACCCGGAGAATCCCGGGTTTACCGCATAGAAGCCTGATATAACCACGCCATCCGACGTATAACCAATTACCCTATCAGTGTACAGGAACATCCTTTACACAACCGGCTTTCAGTTTGAAAAATTAGATTTTGAAGAAAATTATGACAACATTATGCCAAACAATATTATCCCTCTTCATCTAATTTACTATTGCAAAGATAAGTACTTTTTTTAAAATCACAAGACATTTCCTCCCTTTTTTAGAACTTTTTTTCACACAGACATAAAACCATCTAATTATTAACAATTTAAATCAAATAAAGATCTATCTATTTTGAATAAAAAAGGTCAAGTGGGTTAATTAATAATAAAATATATAAATATAAAATAATTTATTCTCCGTTATAATAATCCGTGCTCCCTACTATAACGTATAGTCTCCTCCAACCCTTCCTTCAGATTATATTGAGGTATAAAGCCAAGCTCTCTACGTGTCGGTTCGGTCTCACAAATCCAATTCCGCTGTCTCAATATTTTATACTTATCCGTATTCAGTGTCATTGATTTTCCAATAACATTTCCGATAATTTCCGAACAAACACATGCCATATAGCACACCCACAACGGAATACGCAGATTAAAAACGAAACGTTTACCCAGTATCTTTTTAATAATTCCCGCAAATTCATGATCAGTATACACATCTCCATCTGCTACAAAATACGAACTATCAAACACGGAAGAATTTTCAAGTGCAAGAAAAACTGCAACAGCCAAATCCTTGACATATATAAATGTTATATTTTGCGGTTTCATGCCGACTTTCAAATCAAATCCGGACTTTATACTTTTTATCTCCATGAGGTAATCCTTATCACCAGGTCCATATACCCCTGTAGGGCGAAGAATCACATATGGAAAATAAGTTTGCGCCTTTACAAATAGCTCTGCCTGAAGTTTGCTTTTACCATATACAGAATCGGGCTGCTGCTCATCATCAATACGTATAGGTCTGAATGAATACTCATTTACAGGTCCATAACTACTTAAACTACTCATCAACAGAAATTTTTCCGGCCGACAACCGGCTTCGTTCAAAGCCTCTATCAGCTTATGTGTATAAAGCGCATTTACCTTATAAAAATCCGCTGTATTAAGAGCCTTTGTAATTCCGGCATTATGAACAATATAATGCCAGGCTCCTGATGTTGAGACTACCTCAAGCAACTGTTCTATTAAAGCTTTTTTATCATCATACCGTATGTTTATAAAATGTATACGGTTATCCTGCAAATGTTCACGCGAACTGTTCGGGCGTATCCCAACCCAAACATCATAACTCCTCCGCAAGGCTTCTTTTACCAGAAACCCACCAATAAACCCACTTGCCCCGGTAATCAATATACGTTTTCGCTCATCCATCCAAAAGCCCTTTATGCAATTCCAGCAATATAAAATTCAATGCCCGTGCTTTTTTAATACTCTGTGAGGTAAATCACCATGCCCTACTATTTCTATCGGACAGGCATATGTTTTACTAAGCCATTCATCCGACATATCAGTGCCTGAGTGATAATGAAGAGTTTCATTGACACAGGCCACATTTTTCACCATAGGAAGCAGTGTTCCCACATCATGCGATACGAGAATAATGGAAGTATCTTTATTTATCTCAGCCAACAATTCATAAAACTGCGATTCAAACCTTTTATCAACATACGTATTTGGTTCGTCAAGAATCAGAAGCTGCGGATGCGAGACAATAGCGCGTGCAAGAAGTACACGTTGAAGTTGCCCGCCCGAAAGCTCTCCGATAGCGCGGCCGGCAAATTGCTCAAGCCCCATTTTAGCAATCAACTCATTTATATGCTCTCTCTGTGAAGCTGTAAATTCTCTGAAACGAGGTTTTTCTCTTATAAGTCCTGATGATATGACCTCATAGACCGATATAGGAAAACGCTTATCTATCGGATTCATCTGCGGAAGTTATCCGATTTTCCATGATGGCACACATTTTTCGTCTTCAAAAAAAGAAATTTTTCCTGAAGCCGGTTTCATCAATCCTAAAATAACTTTTAATAAAGTTGTTTTTCCACCTCCATTAGGACCGATTATACCCAAAAAATCATACTTCCACACACTGAGAGAGACGCAATTCAGGACAGGCTTCGTGTCATATAGAGCCGTAACATCTTTTATTTCAATTAACTTCTCCATTTGTAGCCAATGCTTTTGCGATTCTCTTCATTTGTTCATCCCATTTATCATCAAGAGGATTTATAACGACTACACGCGCACCTATTTCTGCTGCTATCTGTTCTGCGTACTTACGGTCAAACTCCATTTGCACAAATACGACTTTAACTTGCGCAGCGCGTGCTTTTTCTATCAGTTCTTTTAAGGAAGACGGAGAAGGTTCTTTTCCGTCTCCCTCAATACTATACTGGATCAATCCGAATTCTTCTGCAAAATAAGTCAGTGCCGGATGATAAATGACAAAACCGCGATAAGAAAGAGTATCCAATTGTTTATGTAAAGCACTTTCCAACAATTCCAATTCATTTATTAAATGTAGGTAATTTGATTGATAATAAGCTGATTTATCACTATCAAAAGAGGCGAAAGCCTTATAAATATTTTCGGACATCGTTCTGGCGCCTGCAAATGAAGTCCATATATGAGGATCATGGCCTTCATGACAGGAATGACCATGAATATGTGAAACCCCATCGGATCTGCCAACACCTTCTTCTCCATGGCTTCCTTCAGTATGACTGCATTCATCACCATGAACACACTCATCTGGCGGATATACTTTTGCATCATTAATCTCTTCTACATCTGCATATCCTTCATTTATATGAAAATTCATCCCTTCCGATATATCAAACAATTGCGTACCGGCGTTATTTTCCCGTACCGACTTTATCAACACCTGTTCAAGTCCAAGTTGATTGATGTGAAAATAGGCCTTACTCTGCCCTACCCTGATCATTTCCCGAGGTGAAGGATCATACGTTTCAGGACTCCGGCCGACAGGAACAATAGAGAAAAACGTATAATTCCCGCCTGCAATTTTTGCGGCAAAATAGCGCAACGGTTCTATTGTCACCGCAATTTCTTTACTCTTGTCATCAGCATCCTCTTTTTTAGAATCTTTCTTCTGACCACTGCAACCCACCATTATAAATGGCAATAACAAGCATACGGCGACTCCCTTATTAAGCCATTTTTTTCCAAGATAGTGCACCGGATATAGAACCGCTATAAAGCCAACAGATACAACCGTTAAAAAAACAATTAATACGTCCATCCACTCTACTTTTACAGGGTAAGCATCTACAATAAACGTTCACGCCGTTTCCCCCAGTGAAATAAGTCCGAAATGCTGTTGCAAAAAACATAAAATAATTCCAATGACAACACCTATAACTGCTCCCAACAAAGAAATCATCCATCCTTCGAAGAGAAATATCCTGTTAATAAGACGATTACTGGCACCCATACTGCGTAGTTTACTCACATCTTCCTCCTTCTCTATCATTAATATGGCAAGCGAGCCCAATACATTGAACAGTGCCAGAATGAGTATAAAGCAGAGCATAAGATATGTTACCCACTTTTCGACCTGCACCATCTTAAATGACGACTCTTGCTGCTCATAGCGGTCTTTGACCATAAAACCATTACCAATAAAATCGGCTATATTTTTTTTTACCTGAGACACATCAGCGCCGGGAATAAGTTTCAGTTCAAGCGCAGAAACTTCTTTTTCGTAGTCAAGCATTGAACGTAAAAGATCAATAGATAAGAGCATAAATCCCTCATCATAAACCGGTTGATTAATATGATATACCCCACCGATATATACATATTCGACAATAAAAGAGGTAGCAGGATTCGCAATATTAACTGTTCTTGTCCGCTCCGGCATAAAAATCTCCAAAGGACGTGTAAATGCTGCATTTACACCAAGAGCGGAAGTGAGTCCTATACCAAGCACAGCATAAGAAAATTCGCCTTCGTTCAAAATAAACTTTCCGTCAATAATAGCCGTATCAATTTGAACCAATTGGTGAAATGAGGAATCTACCCCTTTGAGAATAGATATTTCCTGCCGTTCCCCATAACGGACAAGTGCATTTTCCTGAAGCACTCCGCAAGATAACTGCACTTCCGGCAATCCGCATACAGCCTTCATTTCCGGAGTCGTAGGATCAAAAACCTTTCCTTCAACCAGCGTTATTTTCAGATCCGGATCAAAAACACTGAAAAGTGTAGTCGTCAACCCCTTGAAGCCATTGAAAACAGACAAAGTACATACCATTGCAATCGTAGCAACCACAACACCACATACCGATACCATCGAAATAATATTGATAGCATTATGCGATTTTTTTGCGAACAGGTACCTACGCGCTATATAAAAGGCTAAGTTCAATCTTTTATTTTTTCAGAAGTTTATCTATATTTTCCACATAATCCAGTGAATCATCAAGATAGAATACAAGTTCCGGGATTACTCGCAACTGAGTCCGCACAATTTGCCCCAGATCATAACGAAGTGATTTCTTGTTTTTCTCAATTGCATTGAGAAGTTCATTTCCTTTTTCAGAAGGGAATATACTCAAATAAACCTTTGCCACACCAAGATCCGGACTTACGCGTACCGCACTGACAGTTACCAGTGTACCATGCATCACAGCCGTTTGTTTACGAAAAAGCTCACTAAGTTCCTTCTGCAATAAACGCCCGATCTTATTTAACCTTGTTCCTTCCATAAATATTTAATATCTGAATCATTACTTTAATAAGTCCGCTATCTTATCTGCCATTCCGGCAAATTCCTTTTCTTCATATCCGATCGATGTATAAACTACTTTTCCATCCCTATCAATAAGATAGTTACGCGGAATATAACTCTTCGCGTACAAACTATAAATTGTTTTATCAGAATCAAGGCCCACCGGAAAATCAATTCCGTTTTCTTTTAATTGATCCATCTTCTTCTGAACCGCTTCACGTGTTTCTCCGCGTGATACCGGAATAAAGATAAAATCAGGATTCTCTCCAAAACGCTTAATTATTTTTTCCGGTATCTCTTTAAACTCATTCATACAAGGCCCACACCATGTAGCCCAGAAATTAAGCAACACGACCTTTCCTTTCATATCAGACAGTTTCATCGAGTTACCATCAAGCATCTCAACCATAAAACCAGGAGCGATGTCTCCCACTTTTATTATTGAAGCCGCTGCCTGGGAATCCTGACTTGATAAAGCATTGTCCTGTGCATTTACATTCACTGTCAGCATGAAGGACATAATCAATCCCACCAGTATTCCGATATCAAATTTTGTTTTCATTCTTTTACCAATACAATTTTTTATACGCATGTAAAGTTATTTATAATTTCTCATTTTACAATAAAAAATTTATTTTTTCCAAATCATAGTCAATCCGTCACGAACCGGAAGGATTACTTTTTCCACGCGGTCATCGTTTTTAATCCGGTCATTAAATTCAAGAATTCCCTGCGTTTGTTTATCCGAAGGTGCATGATATTCCTCTACGACCTTTCCGGACCATAGCGTATTATCTGCAAGAATCAAGGCCCCTAGTTTCAAATGTGGAAAAACAAGATCATAATACATATTATAATCACGTTTATTTGCATCCATATAAACCAGATCAAACGCTTCGTTAAAAGTAGGAAACAACTCTTCAATACTCCCCCAGAACATACGTATTTTATCTTTGTAAGGTGATTTCTCTATATATGGACTTGTAAACGGTTGTAATTCATCATTTTTTTCAACCGTGTAAATAAGCGCATCATCATCAAGCCCTTCTGCAATACAAATTGTTGCATACCCTGTATATGTACCTATTTCAAGAACTCTCTTCGGATGCATCATCCGGCAGAACATTTTCAGGAGCCGTCCCTGCAGATGCCCCGACATCATGCGCGGATGTAAAAGTTTCACATGCGCATCGCGACTAATGGCTGCAAGCAATGAATCCTCCTCATCAATATGTTCAAGTATATAATCTTCTATTGTCTGCATATAGATCTGCTAAATGGCTAATCAAAATACAGGATCAATCACCGAATGTCGGCAACTGATAGTCATCACCTGCGTTAAGGATCTGATCCACCTCATTTATTTCAAGGAAAGTCGTTCCTCCGCCTTCACCGAAGCTACCACTCAGATAGGCCACTTTATCTTTTTTCGTAATCAATCCTCCCTTCAAAAGCTGTTGTAACGCATCCCGGTAATAACCACGCCGGCTCCTATGCCAGGGTTGGTATACAGCCCACACACCATAAGAAAGCGAAAGCATACGCATTGTTTCCTGTCTGTAACAAATAGCAAATACGGTTGCCTTACCCCGGAATGCGGCAAGATAACGCGCAGTACGCCCTGTAAGACTATCCGATATAATAGCGCGCACATTCAGTTTGGATGATGACTTAACAGCCTGTTTTGCAAGGAATGAGGTCACATCAAGATCATCTCCTGACATAGGCACGCGTATATCATTGGCAGAGAGTTTTGTCTTTTCCGCTTCATGTATGACTTTAGACATCATCTGAACGGCTTCCACCGGATATTTGCCATAAGCAGTTTCTCCACTCAGCATCAAAGCATCCGTACGATAATAAATTGCATTTGCAATATCAGTAACCTCTGCACGTGTAGGGCGTGGATTTTTGATCATTGTGTGCAACATCTGGGTTGCTACAATAACAGGCTTTTTAACCTCTACGCATTTACGTATCAGAACACGTTGTATACCAGGAATTTTCTCCTCCGGCACTTCGATCCCTAAATCTCCGCGCGCAATCATAATTCCATACGCCGCTTTTAATATATCATCAATATTATCAACGCCTTCCTGATTCTCAATCTTGGCAATTATTTTTATCGGGCTGTTGTGTAAATCAAGGATTGCCTGAACATCCAACACATCCTGCCTCGTACGCACAAACGAATGAGCTACAAAATCCAGGTTATTTTTAATCGCCCATTCTATATTTCTGCGATCCTTATCCGTCAGCGAGGGAAGATTAATACGCACACCGGGCACATTTACACTCTTCCGGCTATCAAGCGTAGCATCATTTAAAACCTCGCATAAAAGGTAATCCTCTGTTTTTTCAATTACCTTCAGGTCAAGATCACCATCGTCTATAAGAATTTCACTTTCCACATCAAGCTCCTGTACAAAGTTTTCATATGAAACATAAATACATTCACGCGTTGTTTCACCCTCAGGATTACCAATCATTTTTACTTTGTCACCGTATTTAAAATCTATGGGTGCTTTCGTTATGGTGGTACGCACCTCAGGACCTTTTGTATCAATCAGAATACCGATACGATCCGATACGGCCCGTGTATTATTTACAACACGTGCCAAGCCCTCTTCCTGCATGTGGGCCGTATTGAGGCGTACCACATTCATTCCCGCTTTATAAAGTGCATCAATAAAGTCCACGTCACAACGTTTATCCGATATGGTTGCTACGATTTTCGTATGTTTAAGCATATATTATAGTTATTATTTAAATGATTATTTAATTATAGGAACAGCCTGCAAATCCTTATAAAAAAAGGTTCTTTCAAACAAAGATTATCCGAAAGCTCCGACTGCAAGTCTGTACGAATCTAAGCCGAATCCGGCGATCACACCTTTGCATACAGCTGAGATCATAGACTTATGACGAAATTCTTCGCGCGCGTGGATATTCGAAACATGTACTTCTATCACAGGAGTATCAACGGCCTTTATTGCATCACGCAACGCTACGGAAGTATGAGTGTATCCGCCTGCATTAAGAACGATACCATCAATCGTAAATCCGACTTCATGTATCTTATCAATCAACGCTCCTTCCGAATTACTCTGAAAATACTGAATATCATAATCAGGAAAAAAAGTTCGCAAATGTTCGAGATAAGAATCAAACCCCAGACTACCGTAAATCACCGGCTCCCGCCTGCCAAGCAGGTTTAAATTAGGTCCGTTTATGATCTGTATCTTCTTCATATACCTGTTATATTTTTCTTAAAAACTTCAATTGTCTGCTCACTTGCAACCTTTCAACAAATACTTTTTTACTATGTTAAAGTAATCCCTTCTTTTTCATTTTACAGTGAAAATCTTATCTTTGCTCCATCAAAAGAGCTGCAAAAGTAAGGCACAAAGGTAGTGTTTTTTTTGATATATTATGTATATGGCACAAAAAGAGAAAAATATCATTGATAAATATACAACATACATCCGTTTGGAAAAGGGACTTTCGGACAATACGGCAGAAGCTTATATTGATGATTTGAATAAGTTGATGAACTTCATCCAAAGTGAGCCTGACATCAGTATTTTATCACTCACCTATAAAGACCTGCAACAATTCATTGCACAACTGAGTGATATCGGCATCTCAGCCCGTTCACAGGCTCGTATCATTTCTGGTGTAAAATCATTTTACCGCTTCCTCCTGACGGAGGATTATCTGGAAACAGATCCGACGGAACTGTTGGAAAGTCCGAAAATCGGGAAAAAACTACCGGAAATTTTAACGGAAAACGAAATAAACAATCTCATCAACTCCATAGATCTTTCAAAAGCCGAAGGACAGCGTAACCGGGCAATGCTCGAAATATTATACAGCTGCGGATTACGCGTGTCGGAACTGATCGGCCTACAATACTCAAATGTTTATTTCGATGAACAATTCATCATCGTCAAAGGAAAAGGTAACAAACAACGGTTAGTTCCTATTTCCGAAAAAGCGATAAAAGAGATACGCAATTACCTGATAGACCGGCACAATATAAAAGTACAGAAAGGATTTGATGACACACTGTTCCTGAACAGGCGTGGCGCCGGACTAACCCGCGTCATGGTTTTCCATATCATTAAAGAACAGGCTAAATTAGCAGGTATCCGTAAAAACATAAGTCCGCATACAATGCGTCATTCGTTTGCCACACATTTGCTTGAAGGTGGCGCCAATTTACGTGCCATACAGGTAATGTTAGGACACGAAAGCATCACGACTACAGAAATTTATACACACATAGACCGGGAATTCCTCCGTAAAGAAATCATTGAACATCATCCCCGGAATCGTAGTTTTGGAAAAGAAAATCATTATACGGAAAACGGGTAACATGTATTTCTTTCACACGCTGATACATCAATTCCCTTAATTCGTCGATATTCGTTTTATTTTTTGCAGAGATAAAAATACAATTATCAGGCTGTTTACTCATCCATGTCGCTTTCAGCTCGTCAAGAGAAATGTTTTCCCGTGTACGTGGAGTCAGATCATCTTCGTCCTTAGGTACAAACGTAAACATATCAATCTTATTAAAAACCATAATGACAGGCTTGGGTGTTTCGTCTATTTCTGCCAACGTACGGTTAACCACCTCAATCTGCTCTTCAAAAGTAGGATGTGATATATCTACCACATGTAACAATAAATCCGCATCACGCACTTCATCCAATGTCGATTTAAACGATTCAATCAACTCCGTCGGCAGCTTACGTATAAAACCCACCGTGTCGGACAGTAGAAACGGCAAATTGCCGATAATCATCTTGCGCACCGTTGTATCCAGCGTTGCAAATAGTTTATCTTCGGCAAACACTTCTGTTTTACAAAGGAGGTTCATCAGTGTTGATTTACCTACGTTCGTATAGCCGACCAGAGCAACACGTACCATTTTTCCACGATTCTTGCGCTGTGATGACATCTGTTTATCAATTTCCACCAGGTCCTTTTTCAGCTTGGAAATTTTATCCAGAATAATACGCCGGTCGGTTTCAAGTTGCGTTTCTCCGGGTCCGCGCATTCCGACACCACCACGCTGACGCTCAAGATGTGTCCATAAACGCGTTAAGCGTGGCAGCATATATTTATATTGTGCCAGTTCTACCTGTGTTTTGGCATGAGCCGTTTGTGCCCGTTTTGCAAATATATCAAGAATGAGATTTGTACGATCGAGTATTTTTACACCCAATTCTTTCTCTATATTACGGATTTGTTTTGCAGACAGTTCGTCGTCAAAAATAACAAGCCCTATCTCATGTTCAACGACATATTCCTGAATCTCCTGTAATTTGCCTTTTCCGACAAACGTCGTCTGATTCGGATAATCAAGTTTCTGCGTAAATTTCTTCACGGTCTTCGCTCCTGCAGTATCTGCCAGAAACGCCAGTTCATCAAGATATTCCTTCACCTGCCGTTCATTCTGTTCCGGTGTTATCAGTCCGACCAGCACTGCATTTTCCGTTTTAGCTTCAGATATTATAAATTCCTTCATATTGTATTACAATATAGCTTTTAGACAAATAACATTGTATTATTCGTTTTGCAAAGATACGAATTACACAAAAAATGCAGACATTATTCAAAATAAAATGCAGAATTACCCGTTTTAATAAAATTATAATGATTAAAAAACACAAGAATGAAAATCAGGCTATTTCTTACTTTTGACCATGAACTACCTTTAGGGGGATTGAATACTTCATATGAAAAAGCATTATTTGAACCGACAAAAAAAGTGATGGAGATAGCTGATAGATACGGAATAAAAGTAACATTATTTTCAGACATCCTATGTGCACACAGATATAAGGAATGGGATTTCAATAATTTTTATTCTCCTTATAAAAATCAACTTCAATTTGCAGTCAGAAACAGGCATGATGTTCAATTGCATATTCATCCGCACTGGCTAACAACTGAATATGACAAAACATCTTTTTTGCCATCC
>JAITVS010000327.1 GCA_031285685.1 Tannerella sp. | reverse complement strand
CTACATAAAAATTTTCAATTATACCAGTTGTGACATCAGGGAATAGTACAAGGGACTGAAAACCGAAAGCCTGCACGAAAAATTAAAATAAAAGACGGATAAAAGCGTTTGATGTTTTATAGAGAACAGCTATAATGAAGGTAACATTTCTTATTCCTCCGGTATTAAATGGAAAAGGACGGCCGGCAGAACGGACGGCCGGATGTACGACCGTGGTATATCCTATGGTGAATATCTATGAACTGGCCATCGCCGCCATTCTGGAAAAAGAAGGCTATGCCGTTTTTTACGAAGATTTTATTACAACTAACCGGACTGCCACGAAAGATTTGATTTCCTTCCTGCAAAAGGATCATTCGGATGTGTATATTTTCTGGTCGGTAAACCTGTCTATCAAGAACGATATTGCCACGTCGGATTTGATACACAGGTATGCACCTCTGGCCTGGATCATTTACCTGGGCCCTGCTCCGACATTTTATGTGAAAGAATTTCTGCAGCATTCCCGGCAGATCGTAGTGAGAGGAGAACCCGATGCGACTGTCAAAGAATTGTGCCTGTACCTGAATGAAGGGAATGATTTCGGAGAACTGAAAGGCATTTCTTTTTTACCGGAGGACGGAAAAATCAAAAACAATGCACCGCGAGCCTTGATGAAGGATCTGGATTCCCTGCCTTTTCCTGCCCGGCATCTGGTAGCCCGGGATTATTTCAGTAATCCGAAATTGAAACGCTCACCTTATACGGCTATGGTTACTTCGCGCAATTGTCCTTTTCAATGTATTTATTGTGTTCCCAGTTCGCTTACGTTTGCCCGTGAACTTGAAAATAAAGCTTATGAAGGGAAAAAGCCTTTTATTTCCAAACGTTCGCCGGAGAATGTAGTGGAAGAGATTAATTTATTGGCAGAAGAAGGCTACAAAGCCATCGGTTTTATGGATGATAATTTTATCATTACCGAGAAGCGTTTAAGGCCAATTGCTGACGCCTTAAAGAAACAGGGCATCATTTGGGGATGCCAGGCGAGGGCTGATGCCATCACCGAAAATATTGCGGCCATTCTGTACGAATCGGGATGCCGGTATGTAGATCTTGGCGTAGAATCGTTTAACGATGAAATTCTACAATATATAAAGAAAGGGGTTACGCGCCAACAAATTATTGAGGCCATCCGCATGTTAAACAAGTATAAGGTGCCTGTGAAGTTAAACATACTGATCGGTACAAGCCCGCTGGAAACCAAAGAAACCGTCAAAGAGACTTTGGATACGGCTATTCGCTTGAAAGCCGACCAGGTAATGATAAATATCGTAGCGCCGTTTCCCGGAACCGAGTTTTATGATTTGGCTAAAAAGAGCGGATGGATTGTAGGGGGTGATTATATCCCGACAGACGTGCAGCATCATTCTATTTTATCCTATCCGAATTTAACCGCTAAAGAGATGGAAGATATACTATTCAGGTATAATCTCAGGTTCTTTTTCAGGCCATCCTTCATCTTTTCCCAGATTCGGCGTTTTTCTTCTTTCTCCGAGTTCCGGAAATCGGTAAAAGCCTTGAAGAATAAGTTAATCACCAGGAAAAAGTAGATGAGATTATCCGTATTATTGATAGGATACAATTCCTGGCATTTCCTGGAGAAGAATCTCCATTCTCTGTTGTTTTTGAAAGACAGGCCGGATGTTGAAATCCTGTACGTAGATAATGCTTCAGGCGATGATTCGGTTTCTAAAATAAAAGCTCTTTACCCGTTTGTGAAAGTATATGCCAATCCGGGAAACTTGGGTGTGTCTAAGGCTCGGAATCAGGCATTGAAAAAAGCTTCGGGCGATTATTTCTGGATATTGGACAGTGATACGGAAGTGAATGAAGCCGCTTTGGATGAAATGGTCACCTTTATGGATTCCCATACCTGTGCCGGAATTTGCGGATGCAAAATGTATGGGCAAGACGGTACAGTCCAGGATAGTTGCCGTCCATTTCCATCGCTCAAAGAGAAGTTTATGTCCGGAATGCGTATTGTATGGAACAAACTGGGAGGCAGACGCAGAGACTGTCCGCCGATATCTTACGATAAAACCGGCAATACGCCTTTCGAGGTCGATTATGTAATCGGCGCTTGCCAGTTGATACGCCGGGAAGCGCAGCAAAGAACAGGCTGGCTGGATGAACATATCTTCTATGGACCGGAAGATGCCGACTTCTGTTTGCGAATGAAACAAGCCGGATATAAAACCTATTATTTACCTCAAGTGTCCATCTACCATGCTTATCAGCGAATTTCTTCCCATCAGGTATTTTCTAGCACGGCCTTGCAGCATATCAAGGGGTTAATCTATTATTTCTGGAAGCACAGGAAAGTGTGTTTTTACGGAAAGGAACACTTTGCCTCATCTCTATAAATCCCCGCTCAGGCCGGGGACTGTACATGACAAAGTGGCAAAAATCCATTGCGCCTGTTTTCGTTTTCCTGTAATTCCCGTAATTTACCCACACAAAGAAAAAAACGAAAATACGTGATTCTCATGCCGTTAAAGGCTGTATTGTCACCATAGATGATCGGGCAGGTCAGCAACATTACTGCCGCTTTCCCCCCCTAAGAACTGTACGTGAGCGTTTCCACTCATACGGCTCAA
>JAITVS010000299.1 GCA_031285685.1 Tannerella sp. | reverse complement strand
TTCGGTGATTACCTCAGGAAACACCGTCTTTAATACTTCCCAATGTTTCATCAGCCAAAGGTAAGCAATTATACAACCAAGTCAGTTACTGCAACCGGGTTTTCGGACTGACCCCTTTCTTTTGACGATATGGTAGCCACAGAACCTGTCAGGTTCACTTTTTTCTGTACTCCGTATCCGACTACAACAACTTCTTCCAATGCCTGAAAATCTTCTATCAATGTGATCGTAAAACTGCTCTTATTTTTCACCGGAACATCCTGTGGAACATAGCCGATATAAGTGACGTGCAGAATAGCGTCTTCTTCTACGCTCAAAGAAAATTTTCCGTCGACATCAGTTACAATACCGTTTGTTGTCCCTTTTTCAACTACGTTCGCGCTTATGACAGGTTCACCGTAGTGATCTACAACGATTCCTGTTACCTGCTTCTTGGTTGATTGGCTCGATATAGCCTTCAGATATTCCGGATGATTGGTCAGTACGATATGACGGTCTTTAATTGTATAAACAATACCTGTTTTTGCAGCAATATCTTTCAGAATATCCTCTATCGTACTGTTTTTCTTCTCTACGGATATCTTTTCGTTTTTATCAATATCCCGGGCATTGTAAAAAAACAGGAATTCCGATTGCTCTTCAATCGATTTAAAAACGCTTTCTAAAGATCCGTTCTTTACCGAAACAGACAGTTTGGTATTCTGGGCATAAGTTGTGGCAGACAACTGTACAAGGCTAACTATCAGAAATACAAATGCTAATTTCATAATTTTTATAGTCCTTTTAATTTGATTATAAGTAACTATATGCTGATTTTTCATATATTTGTACGTTTTATTGGTTAAACACTAATCCCACGGCAATGGGAGTTTAATTTGAAACACAGTATGAGAAGAGAAGGTCCGGCAAGATTTTCTCTTCTTTTCTTTTTACTTTATCAACTGCTATCCATCGTATTTTTCATTTAAGGTTAAACATTCATTTATAAATTGTCACATGGTGGTCATCCACTTTATATTGAATAGGAACGGACAGATTGATAATTTCCATCAAATCACGGGCGCTCTGTCCACGATAAAAAGTACCGGTAAATTCTGTGTTTTTCAGTTTTTCAGACCTGATATCAAATGTGATTCCATAAACATAACTCAGACGATGCAGTATTGATTCCAGGCTCTGTTCATCGAAATAATAATATCCTGTGATCCAGGCAATATAGTCCTTTGCTACCACATTCTGTATTTGAGTCGTCTGATTATTACGGTTATAAATTAATTGCTGATCTGACTTCAGGACAACCGGTTGAGCCGGGTGTTCCGTTGTTAACCGTACAGAACCATTCAGTAATGTCGTTGTAAAAAGAGAATCTCCGGGGTATGCCATCACATTAAAGGCTGTACCCAGAGCCTCAACCTTCATTCCGTTTATATGAACAATAAACGGTTTATCTTTCTGGCTTTTAACTTCAAAATAGGCTTCACCGGCGAGATAAACATTACGCTGGCTCTGACCATAATCCGGTTCATAATAAAAGGTAGTTTTTGAACCTAAACTTACACGCGTTCCATCCTGAAGAATAACCATGTCGGCTTCTAATCCATCTCCACCGATATAACGGGTAGATGCAATTTCTATCTTATCTCGTCTGGTAACAAATACGATGGATGTTATACACGCTGCAAAAACTGCAACAGCCGCATAGGAAGCTATTTTTTTCCATAAACCGTAGTTATTCCCCTGCTTTTGTTTTTTCTCCAATAATCGTTGCCAGCTTTTTTCCATATTTCTGCTTTTTCCGGCAGATACACTCGCATCGTAAATTGCTTTTACTTCAAAAAACAATTTTTTATTTTTTTTATCCGCATTTATCCAAAGAAAAAAAGCATCCGTTTCCTCTTCAGATAATGTATTTTGTATATATTTTATAATAAGAGATGAGTTGTCTTCTTTCATACTTAGTAAAATTCTTTTTCCACTACAACTATAACGGACAGGAAACAAAAACTACTCACACAAAAAATAATTTTTTTTCAAAAATTTTATCAGACATCGGAACAGTAACAAAAACAGCTTATTTATTTTTAACCTCTGTCAGATCAAAATAAAAAAATAGATAAAAAGGTGGGATGTTTTTTTTCTCAACAGAAGTAAGGAACGATATAACAGATTCTCGACTGTTCGGGTGGATACATTGAGCCGTTCTGCAATCTCCGCAGCTTTCAAACCTTCCAGATAAGACATTTTGAAAACTTCGCGGCTACGCTCAGGCAATTCCTCTATCTTCTGTAATAAGATTCTGAGCAGGTCTTTTTTCATAAACAGCTCATCCGATGCTTCATAAAAATCAAGTTCGTCAAGTTTTAGCTGAATCATTCGTTTATCAATATATTCCTGCTCCTGATTAAATTTCCGCAATTGGTCAATACAAGCGTTTTTCACTGCAACATACAAAATTTGCCGTATTTCGCTTTCCGGCAAAAGAAATACCTGCTTATCCCATAATTTTAAAAAAACATCATGAACGATATCTTCTGCATAAAACTCGGAGACAAACTTTTCGGCAAAGCGTAACAACATGGGTGCATACTCCAGGTACACTTCACGACAACGGTTTCTAACATCAGTTTCCATGAAAATCATACAAATGTAGATAAATAACCGGGTAAAATTCAAAAATAACAAAATATATTTTCAAATATAAATCTAATTTAAAAAAAATTCACCCGCAGATTCCTAAAGAATGCTAATATGATTCGAAATCCCGGCTATCCCGGTCTATAACGTCTTTCTTCTGAATTATTACGGATAAGAACTTTTAAATACCAAACAAGGAGGCTTCTCTTTTCGAGATGCCCCCTTGTTTTTAAAGATCATTTCACCGGTTGTACATTCTTCCCGGTAAGCGCTTTTGACCCAATATACTTTATTCCGTTATTTTCAACACCAACGATATTTCATTCGGCTTGATTTCCGATGGTAGTTCCACGATTAGTCCGTCAGTTGTTCTCTTACAGGACAATTCCGCATCAGTTCCCAGAAGATGAACATTCCTGATCGGTTTTTCAAACAAAGGACTTCCTTCCGCCAGTGACTTAATGACAATTTGATTACCTTCCGGCCACGCCAGCACATGGGCGTATAATGCACCTTCTTTTGTCACAAAACGGATATCTTCCGATGTATAAGGCTGATGCTTTCCCTCATTAAATCCTTGTGCGTTCAGAGGGTTTGAAGATTCGGCCACAGGACCTTCCCCGAAAACTTTCCAGGGACGGGTACCGAAAACACTTTCTTCATGTATATCCATCCATGCGGCAATATCCTCCAATATTACTTCCTCCTTATCGTCTATCGTACCGTCGCCACGCATGGGAACGCTAAGCAGCATATTTCCGTTCTTGCTGATTATATCAATCAACATATGCACAACCGTCCGGGCGGACTTATACCTGTCGTTGTCATATACGGATTTTTCATAATGCCAGTGTCCGAGACAGGTGCAGGTCTGCCAGGGTTTCTCCTGTATTTCATCCGGAACTCCTTTTTCCACATCCCAGACCAGACATTCTTTTTGCTCGTCCGTGAGTATCTTTGCGAAGATCACAGCTTCGTTCTGTCCGTTATTCTCCTTCATACTCTTATTATAAAAATGAGCCGAGACACGCAAGCCGGCATCGCTGACAGGCCATAAAGGCATACCGGTATCATCATAATACAGCAGATCCGGGTTATATTTGTTTATCACATCGATATTACGGTCAAAAAAATTCATAAAGTACTCTTCGGTCGGAACAGCAGCACCATTCTCCCAACCCCATTGACTATGGATACGGTTGGTGTTTTCACTTTCTACACTCAACGGGTGATTCTGGGCATATAATTCCTGAGGATCATATCCTTCCCACCACTTTCCTTTGCCGTCGGCTTTGGTCAGCTTGCCGTCATAAGGAATTCCGGCCTTGGGGCCTTCTTTATCCGAACGTTGGGATGTTTCATACCAGGTCCATGCATGAGCGGAATGTATGCTTATACCGAAATACAGCCCATTTGCCCGGGCAGCCCTTTCCCAACCTTTCACAATATCTTTCCGCGGACCGATATTTACGGAATTCCATTGATGGTATTTACTATCCCACAAATCAAAGTTATCGTGATGATTTCCCAGGGTAAAGAAATATTTTGCCCCTACTCTTTTATATAATGCCATCAATCTGTCCGGATCCCATTTGTCCGCTTTCCAAAGATTGATCACATCCTTGAAGCCAAACTCCGAGGAATGTCCGTAATTCGCCACATGCCAGTTATATTGCCGGCTTCCTTCATCGTACATTCCACGGGCATACCAATCTCCCTGTTCCGGTTGACATTGGGGACCCCAGTGAGCCCATATTCCGAACTTAACATCCCGGAACCAATCCGGAGCTTGTCCATACTGTGAAAGGGATTCCCATGTCGGTTGATAAGGACCGCTTTCTGCTTTCTCATGGCTTGCCTCGCACGATATGAATGTGCAGCAAGCCATTACTAACATCCATTTCATACTTTTATTTTTCATTCTTTCTTATTTGTTCGTAAAATCTTATCCCATTCATTTTCAAAAATAATATTTCCCGGTATATAATAAAAATATATGCCGGGAAATAATGATTAATTATACCCTTCCTGAGGTTTCAGATTTTTATTAATATTCAATTCGCTTTGAGGGATCGGGAAATATCTGTTATGAGCAGCCCATGTACGTTTCTCAAACTGATAGTACATATTTTCGTCAACAGGTGAAGCCGAAGCTCCGCTGCCTCTGTAATTAGGAGCCTTCGGATCGTCTGAAAGTTTCACTCCGGTGAAGGTATGGTTTAATTCCTCCATCGCTGTACCCCAACGGAGCACGTCAAAATAACGGAATCCTTCAAAAGCGAGCTCAACACGCCTTTCTTTACGAACAGCTTTTCTTAACAAGTCCTGGGATGATACATCCGAAAGCATGACCGGCGGAAGATTTACACGATCCCGGACATCATTGATCGTCAGATCCAGCATCTGCTGCGTCACATCACCTGGAGTCGACTCATTAACAGCCTCCAGATAGCTCAGTAATACTTCCGCATAACGCATAAGCGTAGTATATGTATAAGTAGAACCCAAATTGTTGGTGATAGACGGATCACAACCTTTTTTAGGGCAATAGCCGTTAAAAAGCGTGTAGCGGTTATAGCTGTCTGTTGTGTTAGATCCCTTAAAACAATTATATACAATATCATTATAGGATGTTCCCGGGAAAGTTCCCAAAGGAGGGAGGAAATAGGAGGCATACAAACGAATATCACGGTTAGCATAAGGATCATTGTCATCATATATACCGGAAGTATGAATATCCTTCCCGTCTATACAGAAATATTCACGGATCAGTTCATTATAAGGAGCAAACTGGTGCCAGCCTCCATAGCATGCTTCCGGATACAGATACTGATAACGTGAATTCGTAAATAAATCTTTTATGCCCTGTATACAGAATATCATTTCCGGACTATATTCTCCTCCGATCTGAAATAGTTTTTCATAACTGTCGTCGCCATTGCGCCGGTCTAACTGATATTGTCCGGAATCAATGATTTCCTTCAATACGGACGCGCACTCTTTCCATTTATTCTGAGCCATATAAAGCCTGCCGAGAATAACACGGGCAGAACCTTTCGTATGCCTGCCGTATTCATTATCCGGCTGCTTCAACGGCAACAGAGTAATGGCATCCTTCAAATCATTCTCAGCCTGTGCATACACCTCCGCCTGCGGTGTCTGAAAAATAGTATTGGCTTCTTCTACGGTCAAAGTCTTTAGCGGCATCGGTACGTCTTTAAAATGAAATGCCAGATAAAAGAAATAATAAGCGCGCAAACATTTTACTTCTGCCACCCATTGCGTTTTTTTTGTTTCATCCATCGGACAGTTGCCTATATTATCAAGAAATGTATTATAATGAGCGATCTGAATATAAGCATTTTTCCAGAACCACTCCACATTCCCACTGGTTGCCACGGTATTCGAGCTGGCCATTCCTAAGGTGGTAAAATTTTCTTTTTCTGTTCCATTCCCCCCTGCAAAATCCAGATACAACAGTCCCTGAGGAGTAGCAAAATCCTCATGAGACCAACCGGTTTGAAACCTGTAACAACCGATAAGCGCCAGCTTGGCATCGCCTTCACCCGTCCAGAAATTATTATCCGATATAGATGCAGGAGGCTGCCTGTCCAGAAAATCTTCACAGCCGGATATTCCGATTAGTATACCGATCATAAGCAAATATGCTTTTATTCCTGTCGATTTTATATTTATGATTTTCATATCTTGTTTCTTTTTTGATTAACAATTAAAATTTAAAATTAAACCCGAAAGAATAGATGCTATTAATCGGATAGTAAGAAGGACCGTCACCTGTACCGATTTCATTTTCAGGATCCCATCCCTTATAAAATGAATTAAATGTAAACAGGTTCTGTCCGCTTAAATAAACGCGCATATTACTCAAGCCGATTTTATTGCATAAAGATTGTGGCAATGTATAACCCACCTGCACATTTTTTACACGAAGGAAACTCGCGTTTCTTATCCAGTAGTCGGAAACCTGCAGGTTGGTGTTGTTCATATTCAATGTTTCCAGACGGGGATATTCCGCCCATTTATCCGGATTCTCCGTCGTCCAACGGTTATCCACCTGCCATCTCTGTATCTGCCCTCCGTTATAGAATGCATATGCCATGTAGGAGCCGATCAAGCGTTTATGACCTCCCAAACCCTGTAATAAAGCTGAAAAATCAAAATTCCGGTAAGAAGCGTTTAAAGTCAGACCATAATAATATTTAGGAGTAGTAGAGCCCAATACCGTACGATCGTTCGTTGCATCAACCTTGCCGTCAGGTACGCCGTCTGCCCCACCGATGTCCTTATATTTCACATAACCCGGCTTAAGTCCGGATTTGCCGACCAGCTGTTCCGGAGCAGCATCGATCTCGGCCTGATCCACAAAAAGTCCGTCGGTCCTGTATCCGTAAATTATTCCGAGAGGTTGTCCCACAATCCTGCTATTATTAATTTCTTCCTTTGCCCCGTTTGCCAATTTTTCCACTGCATTTTTCACATACGTAAAATTAGGCGAAATACTTATTCTAAAATCTCTACCGATATTTCCGTTATAGGTAAGAAAAAGTTCTATACCCTTATTTGATACGGCGCCGACATTTGATTGCCCGACATCTCTCCCCATAATACCGGCTCTTTCCACAGAAGAAAGAATATCGGACGTATATTTATAAAAATAATCGAACACACCTGTAAACCGACCATTGAAAAAGCTAAAATCAAGTCCTATATCCGTAATTGCGGTAGTTTCCCAGGTAACATCCGGATTATTAAACGTATTCATTCTGGCTCCGGATTGCAATACGGCAGGATTTCCGATCGGATAGTTTTGCCCCAGAGAGTAAGTCTGCTGATACGGGTAAGTCCCGATATTCTGATTACCCAACACACCCCATGAAGCCCGTAGTTTCAGATTATTAATAATGCTACCCACAGCAGATTCTTTCCAGAAATCTTCTTCAGAGATTCTCCATCCTCCCGATACGGAAGGGAACAATCCCCAACGATTATCCGATGCGAAACGTGAAGAACCGTCATAACGGATATTGCCTTCCAGCAGATAGCGGTCTTTCCAGGAATAATTAATTCTTCCGAAAAATGATACCAGCGCATACTCGCTTAAATCACTTCCGTTCGTTGCGGTCGAAGCGTCTCCGGAACCCAGCTCATAAAGATAATTATTCGGGAATGTATTCCTTGCCCCGCTAAGGTTCCTGTAGACAGACTCCTCCGCCGATGTTCCGGCTAATATCTTAAAGGTATGGTTTCCTATCGTTTTACTATAATTTGCCAGCGCTTCAAATGTCGTGTAGGTATCATTCACTGAATAAATACTTAAAGATGCAGGACCGACAGTTTTACTTTCGTCAAAATAGGTATTCGCCCTGTAAGATTTATCATAAGTCGTATAGTAACTGATACCAGCCTTACCCATAAAAGACAGTCCTTTGACCGGGGTATCCCATGTCAGTTGTCCGGATGCGGAAATCTTCCGCGCCAGGTTATTCACAAAAGACTCGCTGGCCATCCAGGCTTCAGGACTGTAATTATCCTGATACCCGAATGTTCCGTCAGACTTCCGGCCGGCATAGATAGGTCCCTGACGCACTGCATATCCGATCATGCCGTCTATACTTTGGGGTTCACCGTTCGGCGCTTTGTAATTATTTGCATATGCGTTCATGTTAATATTCAAGGTTAATCCCCGTGCAACCTCACTTTTCATCGTAAACAATCCTGTATACCGTTTGTTGGACGTCTTGTCTGTCATACCCCCCTGATACCAGTATCCCAAGGATAAATTATAACTGGTCTTATTATTTCCTCCCTGAATACCGGCGGTATGCCTCTGCTGAAAACCCGAACCGGTCTCAAGTAACCATTTCAGATGATTTACATTGGGATAATTATCCGGATCCGATCCGTCCCGGTATTTTTGTATCTGCTCCGCACTGTAAGCTTCCTGTCTTCCCATATTGACCATCGCTTCATTGTAATAAGTGGCATATTCCCATGACGGCAGAAAATCAGGAAGTTCCGTCGGATTCTGCCAACCGAAAGAATTACTGTATGTTATACGCGTTTTCCCTTCAGCGCCTTTTTTCGTCTCAATCAGAATAACCCCATTTGCTGCACGGTTACCGTAAATGGATGCGGATGCTGCATCTTTCAGGAATGAAATACTTTGTATATCATTCGGATCTATGTCATCGAGACTACCGGATAGGCCATCGATTAATACCAACGGTGCGTTTCCGGCACTGGAAAAGGTTCCCGTACCACGAAGCCTTACTGTTGCCCCTGCCCCCGGACGACCGGAGTTTTGCAGAACGCTTAATCCGGGAGCTAAACCGGCAATAGCCTGGGATGTCGAAGCAACCGGCTTATTCGCTAAATCTTCTGCTGAAATTGCAGATACGGACCCTGTCAGATTTACTTTTTTCTGTGTTCCGTAACCGACAACAACGACTTCTTCCAACGTCCGGAAATCCTCAAACATGATAACTTCCAGATGACTCTGGTCTCTCAACAAAATCTCCTGGGTTATATATCCGATATAAGAAATCTGTAATATGGCATTCTCGCCGACATACAATGAAAACTTTCCATCGGCATCTGTTGTTGTACCGTTCGTTGTTCCTTTTTCCATGATGTTGGCACCGATTACGGACTCACCGGATTCATCCTTCACAATTCCGGTTATATGAATATGACTTTGATCCGGAATCTCCGTTATATTTTTTTCCGTTGCCCGACTGGTCAGTACAATATGGTTTCCAACCATATCATAGACCACATCCGTACCTTCAAAAATATTATTCAGAACTTTGGACACAGAGCTCCTGGATGCTTTTACCGTAGTTTTCCGGTTCACATTTACCGTTTTCTTATTATAAAGAAACAGATAATCTGTTTGATTTTCTATTTCATCAAGAACCTCCTGAATAACAGCATTTTCTTTATGCATAGAAACTTTTGCATTTTGTGAATAGGTATTCCCGGCCAAAACCGTAAAAACCGACATGAAGAATAAAATAGAGGTTAACTTCATAACATGTAACAATTTACAACTTCTGTGAATAATTAACACAGAAAAAAATTTACAGCAAATTTTTTTCATAACTTTGTAATCGAATTTTTGTTAATACTAAGATAATTAATAGCGTCTTGGATTGACATTACCGGCCGGAGCGTGTTGCAACCACTCTCCGGCTTTCGTTTTTTACGTTTTTTATTTCATATGTACAAAATTTAATTTTTAACACTAAGGTAATATAGAACTCACTCTTTTGTTTATCGCCTTCGGCAATACATTTATCAGGCTCGTTTCATTGGCATCAAATTTAAAGGTTCATAAAATTACTTTATTATTATCTCATTTAATTCATGATCTCGTATATAGTTGAATTTCAAATCTTTCTGCAATACTTTTAACGCATGATCAATTCCGTCACTCTGCCGGAACTTACCCGTAGGACTATACTCCAGAAGATCCGGATTCTCTATTTTAATATGAACATCAAAGTAAAGAGAAAATTTTTCCATCATTTTCCCGAAAGATTCGCCATCAATACAGATAAGACCTTCTTTCCAGCGGAAATGATCAAAATTATCAATCATTCCGGTTTCCAGTTTTCCGTTTATTTCGGTCACCTTTTCATTCGGTTTTAAAACAACGGCCGGAATGTTTTCATGATTATTCGATGAAACCTGTACGGCTCCCCTGATCAATGCCGTTTCAAAAAAAGATCTGTCGCCATATGCAAACACATTAAAATTAGTACCCAATACCGTCACATTATACCGGGAAGTCTGGACAATAAAAGGTTTTTTTTCATCTTTAGCCACTTCAAAGTAGCCTTCGCCATTCAGTTGAACCTCACGCCTGTCCGAATTAAAAGAAGAGGGATATCTCAGCGTCGACCGGGAGTTCAGCCAGACAACCGTACTGTCATCCAGTATGACCTGTACACGTTGACCGGGAGGCACCCAGATTGTTTGCCATCTTTCCTCCTGCTTCTCCGTAAAAAACAAGGAATGGAACATAGCAAATAATAGTGCAATGGAAGCTGCTACTGTCGTTAATTTCCAGAAATTGATTTTCCGGGTATCTTTTTTCATCCATGTTTTATCTTCTGCCGGGGAAGGAATATTGACCAATACGGAATTCCACATTTTTCGTTCCTTCAGATACACTTTGTAATTCTCCGGAGAAGCTTCCGCCCAATCTATGATCTCCTTTTCCTCATCCGGAGAGGCGCTTCCGGCAAAATATTTATATAAATGTTCTTTTTTCATGTATTACTAAAGTTTTTACCTTTCTTTTCAATAACACGTGAAACATATAACTACCCTAAACAAAAAAACATTTTTTTTAAAAAAAATGTTTCATGTTAGGAATCAGACTCGATAAAATGAGAGGAAAATAGTCTTTCAGGTTTACCCGAAGTATTCTTAATACTTTACTGATATGGTATTCTACGGTTTTAATATTTAAATTCAGTTTTTCTGCGATCTCTTTATTCGTATTGTTGCCATACCGGCTCATGAAAAAAATCTGCCGTGTTTGTTCCGGCATCCGGGCTAACGTATCGTTTATTATAAGTTTTATCTCTTCGGAAAATAATTCCACGGGTTCGCAATCTTCCAGTGTGGAAATCCGGAAATTCAACTCCCGCATGCCATGATCAAACATACGCTCATGGATGCCGGATCGTGTCTGTTGTTGCCGGAGATAGTTAAGCGAACGGTTTTTTACGGCAGTAAGCAGATAGGACGGAATATGCACATCTGTTGATATGTGATCCCGGTTTTCCCAAAAATGCAATATGACATCCATATAGATATCTTCCGCATCATCCATATCCCTGATATATGAATAAGCGAATTGCACATACGGTTTTCTGTATAATTCAAATATGTACGAGAAATCCCTGCCTTCTCTGTCTTTCCGGAACATAATGCAACAAATATATGAAAAGGAATCTGAAAAACGGCAACATTGAAAGAAATAGATATAAACACCTGATAATTATACCACTCAAATAACATTTCACAGAATTCTTCTTATGGGTAAAAAAGAAGAATAAAGCATAGCACAATGTTTTTTATTCGTCTTATTTCTAATTATCACATTTACAAACAAATATTTGTTTTTCGGAATCATTATTAAAGATTTCTTCATCAAAACTCCCAAATTTATGTATAATCGTAAATCCATACCATTTTAAATAGGTGTCCAATTCTTGTGGAAAATACATTCTCATATCCAGATTTTGAACCGAATGGAATAAGTCATTTATGAAATAATGCCATTCAATCCGATTAATTTGAGTTTTTTTTTCGTATTTCATTATTTGTTTTATTAATACTTTCCTACCATCATCCGTTTTATATTCAGCGATTTTATTCAGTTTTTTTTCAGCTTCAACGATATAATGAATATTCGGATTATAACAATCTAACAGAAATAAACCTTCATCCTTTAGATGTTTTTTTACCACATTTAATGTATCGAATAAATCTTGATTTTGATACAAGTGGTGAATGGAATTAAAAGGGATAAAAATTAAATCGTATTGGTCGGGCAAATCTAACGTTCTAATATCAGCTTCAATAAAATCAATTGCTAATCCTTCTTTGGCGGCCTTTAATTTTGCTTGCTCCAGCATTGAATAAGAATTGTCGATTCCGCAAATATGATACTCTTTTGCTATTGGAATAGTAAGCCTGCCGGAACCACAACAAAGTTCAAGTATTCGAGCATTTTTGTCTTTTGGCAACCATTTCTTATAAAATTGCAAATCAAATAGAAAAGTATTTAATCCGTCATAAATATTCGCATCATAAATCAAATCACCAACTTTATAATCAGTATTTATTTTATCCTTCATAATATAGTGTTTCACTAGTTTCTTTAATTGATGGCAAAGATAGTAAATATTTGAAATACAGGCACAATCATATTTTAACCCTCCACTTTTCTTCGGTGTAATAACATAATTTCCGTATGGATATAAAAGATACCTGGACCTTGTCGTATTTTCCGATCAGACATGGGTATAATACAATCAAAAGCCCTGCATCGTTGCGAATGCAGGGCTTTTGATTTCACCGTGGCCGAATCGAAACCGTGGGTAACGATAGAAATCAGGAATATGTTGGAACAACCGTTATTATTCTAATAATGTAAATTTCCATGCGCAAGCGCATGTGTCGTCCGTAACATCCGGAAAACAACTGACGGTTTCACATTCGATACGATCATCAATCACTTTAGCAAAGTCGGCGTGTTCGACATATCCAACCGATTTACAGGGGTGAAACGGCATTCCTTTTCGAGCACGAGCAGTTTGAACACGGCAGTCAACTACACGGTACAGCAGCGAATTTCCGTTGCGAATCAATTCGACTTTCGGGTTAGCCAGTGCGGAAAACCGTATAGACAATGCTTGTTCCAGACCTTCAAGTCCGGCCTGTTCCGGTAACCGAAGAAAGTTCTTGATACGCTGCGCTTCCGTCCGGGTAAACCGTTTCATCGCATTCCGGTCGTGATGCATCGCCTCATCCATGTCTTTTTCCTGTTCAATGGATTGAAACCATACCCCGTCCATTGCGTAAATATTACGTGCATAGATTTGTATCAATGCCTTTAGCTCTTCTTTTGAAAATTCATCTAATTTCATATTCTTCTATCTTATACTACTTATCCCGCCGGAGAAAATGAAAAGGCTAATGCAGGCTGGTCTGCAGGGAGTCCTTTCGGTACGGAAACCACTATTCCATTTTCCGTTTTCTTCCAGCTAACCGCTATTCCTGTTTGCAGGAATATTATTTTACTTCCTTTCTTCGGTTCATTTCCTTTCCATTGAATCGTCTCCGGCAACGGTTTTCCTTCTTCCAGACAGGAGATCGCATAAATCTTTTTTCCGTCTTTACTCTGTGTAAACCATGTTTTACCGTCATTATACATGGATGTGTTCCGCGTATTATAGATAGCTTCTCCGTTTTTATTAACCCATTCTCCTATTTTCACCAATCGTTCGGAAACTGCTTCCGGTAAAGTACCGTCCGGCTTCGGGCCGATTCCCAACAGAAAATTACCACCTTTGGCCACAATTTCGACAAGAGTATGAATCACCTGAACGGGCGACTTATATTGATCTTTAGGAGTATATCCCCAATCCCAGCCTAAAGTAATACAACTCTCCCACGGGTTATCCAATTGCGTATCAGGCACCCCGCGTTCGGGAGTCTGATAATTTTCAAATTCACCCGGAACGGTACGGTCTACAACCAATAAGCCCGGTTGATAACGACGCGCCATTGCAGCTATTTTCGGCATATCAATATCCTGGTTTCCTTTATAGGAACGTCCCATGCGTTGCGCATCTCCTTCACGGGCGGGACGCACCCAACCGCCATCGAGCCATAGTATATCCATTTTGCCATAGTCGCCGTTCATCAATTCCTCAATCTGATTATAACAAAACTCTTTAAATTGATTCCAACGCCAAGGATTTCTGGCAATATCATAATTATTATTACGATTAGGAGTAGCATACCTGTCCCACCAGTAATATTGTGAATGCCAGTCGGGTTTAGAATAATAGGCGCCGATCATATATCCTTCATTCCGGAATGCATTAAAAATTTCTTTCGCAACATTGCTCCGGGGATGATCTTTAAACGCGCCTTTTGTTATTGAAAAATCCGTATATTGAGTGTCAAACAGATTGAATCCGTCATGATGCTTGGTTGTAAACACCACATACTTCATTCCGGCCTGTTTTCCATATCGCGCCCAGGATTCGGGATCCAGTTTTTCCGGTTTAAATTCATTGATTGTATTCCAATAAGCCCGTTTATATGCATCATAAGTAATTGTAGAATCACGTGGTATCCAGTCTTCTTCTTCCGAGCAGATAGACCACGATTCGACTATTCCTAACTGAGAATACAAACCGAAATGGATTAACATTCCGAACTTCTGGTCCTGCCATTTATCAAGTTTCGCTAAGACTTGTTCATCCGTTGGTTTTGTATATGTGCCGGATCTGCCGTGTGCATACGTCTGAGCATAAATAAAAGACATAGTAAACATTGATAATAAGCAAATTAGTGAAATTTTGGTTTTCATATTTATTTTTGATTTAATTTGAATTATTTGCACAAAAATAATAAAAGCAACTGGAATAACAGTAAAATCAGGAGAATTTGATATAAGCATCTGGTGATTAGTATTGTACCTAATATTTAAGATGCCTGCAACGTTTTTTTCAGACTACCGGAATCAGTTGCTTCCATACAGCGGATGTCCTCCTCAACTTCTTTTTTCATTGTACAATTTGTACATAGTCAGTTTCTTTCTACAATTTTCCCAAAATCTTTCCATACCGGGGCAGATTGATATCGTTGTTTGGTTCTGACGGGAACGGTGAGCGTAACTCTGTTTAAATCCACGTCTTTGAATGGGGATTCATCTTCCGGCAATTCGATGGGCGTTTGTGCGTGGGCTTCTACGTTTTTAAGCGCCCTGCATCCGGCGAAAGCAAAGGCTTCGATACTTGTTATCGTACCCGGAAGGGTAATTCGTTCAAGTCTGCTGCACTCCTGAAATGTTCCTTGGCGGATAACAGTTACCCGTGGCGGAAAGGTTATGGACGTAATGCCACAGCAGACTTCGAATGCGCGTTCGCCAATTGTTTCCAACGAATCGGGAAAGGTAAATGTTTGCATGACGGTACAGAACGAAAAGGCTTCCTTACCTATGCTTCGTAGCGAGTCGGGAAAAGAGACACGCCGCAGACCCGTGCTTTGTTTGAAAGCGCCTTCGTCGATATGCCGAATGGCGTTGGGATAGGTAAATGCTTTCAGACCTCCTGCCATTGCATACTTCCCGACGGCGGTTACACGATAGGTTTTGCCATCGTGGGCAACGGTTGCGGGAATAAATACCGAATCCCGGTATTCCGGCACTCCGTGGATAACTTCCACTTCATCGGGCTGGAGCAAATAGCGATAGCGAATACCGTTGGAGACAAAAATGGTGGTGTCAACAACTTCCGGTTTCGGCGGCTCCAACCAGGACGGATGTACATAGATCACCCACCAGTTCTGGTCATACCGGCCGTTTATCCGACCTGTAACCTGCTCTTTGTTCAGGGTTATATTCCGTTTTGCGCTTTTGATATGCAGCACAAAATCATCGGGGAACTCTATTTTCTTATCATGCTTGTGCGGAATGTAGAAAGCCGCCGCCTGCCGCTCAACGCCTTCTTCGTAATGATAGGGCAAGGGTTGTTCCTGTTCCATAAAAACGTAGTCATCGGGCTTGTCGTCCATTTTGCGTTTTTCCTCTTTGGTGTATGCGCCGGAAATGCTAACAGTGATGCTGTCGCCCGTCATGTTTACAACGTAGAGCGTTTTGCGCGGGATCTGATGTTCGTTGTGGTCGTGTTTATTGATGGCAATCACACCTGCCACCACCACAATAGATATAATCGTGTAAGCCAATAGCAGACGCAGGATAAATCGTTTCATCGGTCGCCTCCTTTCCTTTGCCACGGCTTGGGTTCCGGCAGTTCCTCTATCATAAATATTGGCCGTGGTTGCAGCATGCTGTCGGTAACGATGATTTCCATACGGGCACGCATCGTACTGTCGATATCGTCGGCGCGAAGCCACACCTCGCGGTCGCCCAGCGAATCGGTCAGCGCTATTTTGAAGTTGTACGGCCATTGTACATCTTCCCGGTAGCGGGGAATGGGAATGGTGTAAGTATGCTGATTTTTGTAGTGCTCCTCTTTTGCCGGAATCACCACATCGCGGTAGGTAACGAAGTTTTCCGTCAGGTCGATATCGATGCCCTGATTCCGCAGGCCTTCCAGTTCACCGGGCGTATAGGCAAGGTTTACTGATGCCGTAAGGGGAACGGATGTGTTGTTGACAATGGTCAGCGGTGTGCTTGCCTCGTTAAACCGGGGGGGATGTGCGTTACCCAACGAGCCGATAATCATCAGGATAAAATCGACAAAGATGAAAGGAACGGCAATGACGATTGCCACAGCCAACCGTTTTATAAAGCCTGCTGCACGGTTTTTATTCCGTACGCCCAACCACCGCGCCCACAGCAAAAGCCCTGCGACAAAGGCGATGACGATTAAAAGGACTATTAAATCTTGGTTCATATTTTTCGAGGATTATTCTTCGTATTTCAGTTGTTGATATTCGAGCACGTCCCCTGTTTCAGCATTGAAACGACATTGGTAGGTTCCTCCGGGGTGCACGATAACATGCCATTCATATCGTTTGATATCATAAGTGATGCGTAAGTTGTCGAGTCCTTTTCCGGTGCTCAGATCTATCAGCTTCTCCTTGTCAAGAAACAAGAGAACGTCGTTATAGCTGAACTTCCCATACTTTGCACCCTCGTCCACCACGGTTTTGTTGCCCTGTTCGTCGTAGTATTCCCACATCCCGATGGGTAACGAACCCTGCGTCATCCGGTGTCCTTTGTGCTTGATATTGCCGTTGGGGTAGTATTGCTTTTCCAACCAGTAAGGTATAAGCGGTAGCGGGGATTGCACTTCGATTCCGGCGCTGTTTTCAATAAAAATACCGGTAGTGCTGTATTTCATCTGCCGGACAACCGTTCCATCGGCTTTTTCGAATTGATAAGTATTGTTCTTTTGATTGGCTTCGAATGTGGCTATATCAAACTTCTCGTTTTCCATTCCTATGGTATTTACTGTTTTAGATTGTGGTAATATTGAATTGCGATGTTGCGCAGCACAACCGGATGTGCACATGATTGATAGCAATAACAAGATTAATAAATACTTATTATTTTTCATGATTGAACAGCTAAAATTATTATACGTGAATTATATTTGCAACATGGTCACTGATAATGCCTGCAAATGCGAGAAATATTCCGATACCTACCAATCCGGGCCCCATGCCTTTGTCTATCCAGTAATAACAGAACAATGCGACCAACATTACCGGCAAAAGTAAAGTTACAAAAAGCTTCGTGTTTTTGAATTGCTTGGTATGAATCAGTAAATGTTCCTGAAAAGCCATCATGTCGTTGATATCAAAATCAAATGTAATTGTCATAATCCTCTGTATTTTTACTTATCGTTATTCATCCACAACGTCCGTTTATTTACCTCGAACGGAAGAAACTTCTTTTTCTTGTAAACGATGGTTCCCACCACAATGAGCAGTATGCTTATTACACGGAAGATATTGCTGGTAACATTTCCGGTGGCGCTGCTATCGACAGCGAATAACAGCCACGTACCGTTCATGAACGTATGCAGCCCGATGGCCGTCCACAGGTTGTAGTCCCATTCCACATAGACCCAGCAGAACAATACTGCACCAAAGGCAGTAATGCCGAATGCTGACAAAGCGGATAACATATCATTGCCCTGATACAGATGTACGGCGCCAAACAATAACGCCCCGGCCAGCACGGCAGGGACGAATCCCCAACGGGCGTAGCGGAATAGCATCCCAAACAGGAAACCGCGGAAAAACAGCTCTTCGAAAAATCCGGCAAGCACAGCTTTGCGGATAAATTCATCGACCGTCAGTCCTGTGTTGAACGTGCCGGTAAAGGCAAAGCCGAGAATCATGGGAATAACCGCCAAATACGCAAGTCCGTAGCCTTCGAGTATGCCATAGCGCAAGCCAAGGCTTTCGATGATTTTCCCCGGCTTGTGCATCAGGAAGAGCGCTGCGAGAATCGGCAGTCCGCAAATAATCCAGTTGGCTGTGAACCGCAGGCTACCGCTGCCGATGAATGACAGAAGTTCGTTCACTGCCTGCGTTTTAAGCAGATAAAGGAATATCAGAAATGCGGCGATGGTAACCGCCATGTTCTTTACGGATGTTTTCATTGTTTTTGATTATTATTTTTATATGTTTATTCATTCCATAATCGGTGCCGAGCCGAACTCCTCGCGCTGTGTTGTCAACACCTCACCTGTAAGGGCATCAATTACCACCATTTCCCTATCGCCGAAGGGCTGCCCGTTCTCATTCCGTTCCTGCCAGGTAATACGGCTTACTGTCCAGCAATACCGGTACACACGGATGCCACTCTTGTAGGTCTCGAAGGCAATCTCTGCCGTATCGTAAGCAACGGCCGGGTTGCTGAAGTGAGGTACTGCCAGCGCAACGGCTTGCAGGGACGTGATAAAATTACAGGTGTCGTTGTCCCACGCATATTGTGGAATATACGCCAGATCGAGCGGGGTGGACAGGTTGAATACGGAATCAAACGCTATGTACTCTCTGGTGTAAGGGGCCCAAAACTGCTTCTCGTTAAGGCGAAATTCGTAGGTAACGCCCGCTCCGGCAAAGTGACCTTTGGTGGGTTTATTGCTTATTCCTTTCCCGTACTGCGAAAGGAATTCCGACTTCGTTGTTTTTGATTTCTTCTTCAGCTTGTAATCGTAGCAGTTGGTCTCCGTGCGCACGTAGTACGTATCGAAAATTCGCCGGCCTACGGCGGCAATCATGATGCTGTCGGCTTTGGCAAGGATATCGGCAGGCATATGTTGCGCGTGGATCGCACTTATGGCAAGCAGCGAGAGTATAAACGAGAGAATATATTTCATAGGCTTTTGAATGGCGCATCGTCATTATTTCACAGGAAACGATTTCTCCATGATTTTCATGATTTGCTGCTTATCGAACGGCTTTGCCTGACCGCCGACAGAGCCGCTCAGTCGATTCAACTCTCCTCCCCACGGATCATCATAGAATCCGATCGTAAACTTAAAGATCGTTTCGTCGATCTCCGGCGGTGTAAATGTTTCGGTGCAGTAAACATCCTTGCGAATAGTTCTAAAAACGTGTCCGTTCATTTTCGAAATACTGATAACATCGTATATGTATATGAGGTCGTCTTTTTTGTCGTCATCCACATCGGCAAAATAGACAACGGGCGTTTCGGATATCTCATGTTCGGAAATTCTTATGGCAACTCGTACCTGCCGTTTTTCTTTCGGATAGTGTACATAACTTACCATTCCGCTTTGCTCATTATTGTCGAGAAGCAGGTAGTAATGGGCTACAATTATTGAATCTCCATTCCAACAGGTCGGGATAGCTTCTTTCAGGACGACATCTTCGACCTCAAGTTGGTGCAACCATTGGGATACGATCTCCCGCTTCGGGGCGTTTGCTTTTGCATACTCTTCCGACTGGCTTCTCCAGTCAATATTTGCGGTTGATTCCACCTTGTTCTGCGAATGTCCGCATTGGGTAAATATTCCCAAAAGGAATAGGGTCAATAGTCCGTTTCTCATTTTTTGTCTGTTATTTCGTCTATTATTATTTTCAATCCAAACCACAAAAGCAGGTTAATTACCAGATACAAGCCAAAGAAAAGCCAATGTAAATCGTCGATAATGACACAGTGGTCTGCGTATGTAAATATATTTACCAGCTCTCCATCGGGATAACTACCTGTGATATTTCCGCCGGCTAAATTAGTAACCTGCAATACACGCCCATGTTCTTCATACTTCACATATAACGCACTTGCACTGGTGTGTTTAGCGATATGTCCCTGTTCCATTTTTCCGCTTCTGATTACTTCTACGATGTTTTTATCCCAAGCCATTTGAAATGTGACAGCATTGACAATAAGCAGCAGAATAACCGGAATAACTATTTTTATTGTTTTCATTGTTGGGCTCAATAATACATATTCCTTCCAAAGCTCCCATTCATATTGCGGGGCAGATTTGCTAATTAAATAATTCCGACAAATCACCTCGGTAGGCGGTTTCTATAAGCCTGTCTTCGTTTCGCCAATCATTGATTTCGGCATAGTAATAGTTCCCGATAACAGAGCAAAAACCTCCACCGCCCACAATACTTCCAGCCATGAAGTCGCTGTTCATTATGTGATATTGCTGTTTTCCGAAGTGATAAAACACAGTGCGTTTATGGAATGTGCTACTACCGTTGATGCTGTGAATGTCAAATGCAAGCACTTCGGGTGTTGCCGAAATATTCGTTATTTCGCAATTTACCAGTGATAACAGTTCTTGTGTTTGTTGTTGTTTTATGTCTACCATTGTTATTTTGTAGCAATTGTCCGCAGATTGAATAGCAATCAACTTTCCACCAGCCACAGCGAACTCGCTTACCTGTTGCAGAACTAATTCTTCTTTGCCATCTGCCATACGGTACAAATCCCATTTGGAGTAATAATTGTATTGGTTATTATAAATGGGGTTGTTTCTCAAATAGTAGAGCGTTTCATGTCCTGTTTTTGGATGATGAACGTCTTCCATTCGACGAACCACCTGTTTAGTATTCAAATCCAATTCAAGGGTATATTCTTTTGTTTCGAATTTGGGGGAAAAGCCGTGTCCTGTTTGGGTCGTTTTCGTAAACGACAGGTACAGAGAGTTACCTTTATGGCAACCCGACTGTAAGTGTTCTCCCTTATCGCATGGCAGTTTCAACTCATCTTTCAATTTCATGTGGCGGTCGAAAATCAAAATGTGAGTATGGTATCGATCTACCGTTGCCATTCCGCTATAACTTCCGGCAATGAAAATTTCTTCGGATGATTGACAAATCGAGTAAAAAATCATTTCTTCGGATGATTCATAATAATTTACATTCTCGCCTGTGATGATGTTGAACCCGGCAATGGCTGCGGGGAACTTTTTCTTTCGGCTATAAAGCAAGCTGACGAGCAATGTGTTATCATCAACCGTTTCTCCCATGAAAAACGAGATACCAACAATTTTTTGTGGTGTTTTTACGGTCAGATTTGTTTTCCATTGCTTGGTGGCAGCCATGTCAGTATGTAGACAAGCCTCCAACGCAGTGTCGAATTCGGCAAATTCGGATGTTGTTTCTTCGACAGTATCTTCGTCGTTATCAACATCAAAAATACTTTTTAAATCGGCAGACGAGATTGAAAATTTTTTGCACAGCAAAGGCAATTTTTGAGGTATGTCGTTAATCATGGCCGGAATACTTGTATAGCCACCATGCTGTTCGCCATTCAGGTAGCGAATTTCGGCTGCTATCGCGGCTTTTTCTTCTTGAGTCAAATCCCATGAGGCTATTTCCTCGTCGCTGTATTGATCACTATCTTCTTCCATATCCAAGCCCAATGTCATAAACATTTCAAACTCCTTACCGAAGTCCTTTCTCGTGAGCTTATCGGTCAGCAAATCGGGGTTGGCAAGCGTTTGCAAGTAAAATTCTTTTCCCCGCGAGAGTACCCACAGTGTGAAATACAAATAGCTATCGTCGGTAAAACCTCCGTTAAGTATTTTGCACAGCATCATCGTT
Source organism: Tannerella sp. (assembly GCA_031285685.1). Lineage (GTDB taxonomy): Bacteria > Bacteroidota > Bacteroidia > Bacteroidales > Tannerellaceae > Tannerella. The sequence goes on along the minus strand of JAITVS010000299.1, from coordinate 3,211 downwards.
CCTGCACAATCGGCATGCATCATGTACTCGCCGGTAAATTGCGTGAAACGGTATCTGTCGCGGTAACTAAGTGCGTCGAGTTGCAGCTTTACATAGTCAAAGTAACGATCTTCATCACTGGAGAATTTTTCAGCAGCGGCATTAACAATGCTCCAATAGCTGCTTTGTTCGATAGATGTAATATTCATTTCATTTGTTGATTTTATTGGAATGTCAGAACTCTGATACTTATACTTACTTATAAGTATGATGGCCGCAATAGAGAGAATCGGAATAATTACCATATGTGGGATTAAGCGTTTCATTTGTTTTATTAATTAAATATTTATTTTTCAGCCGTTTGATGCGGCTTCGCCGTCAACTTCCACCGTTGCCAAATAACCCAATGCCGCAATGACAAAGTGCAGACTCACCAGTTTTTCTGCCCGTGACTGGACAATCAGAACGAATCATTTATGGGTATCCAATTCTTTTTCCAAACGGCATCTTATCTTTTTAGCTTCGATTTAGCAGACTAACAAATTTCGGGAATATCTTATATATATACTATACTGCTAACAGAATCCATCTTTTATTCGGCATTATTTTACTAATTATCAGCAAGATAAAAAATGCCTGCTAATAAAATTACTTATTGGCAGGCATTTTTTATCAGTCTTTTTTACATCTTGTCGAGGTACAAAAGGAAACTTTCGGCGCTGTCGAAGCCCATCCTTTTAACTAATTGTGTCCGTTTTACCCGTACACTATTTTGGGGCACGGCAGGGTGCACGGAATAGTTCAGACGCCGGGCTACACTTCACGAGGATTTTTATAGGGAAACAAAAGGTGAATAGTATATAAAAAAAGAAAGGTTATCTCACGACAACCTCAATCTTCATTGTTAACCTTAAATCTAATACCATGAAAAACACAGTACAAAGATAATGCATTTATGCTATAAAACATAATTTTTAAGCACAAAAAAATATAAAAAATCATCAGAGTCGTTAAATGAGGTCATTATTCCCACATTTATTATTTATCGTTCATCTCAAAAACCAGTTCACCACCATCCAGTAATTCATTAAAAGTGATAAATGTACGATCCAGTTCTTTTTTGTTCAGAAAGACTTTATCCACATAAATATTGGTATCCGACAGATTTTTCGTCCTGATGACAAATTGCTTACCCGATGGCAGGTTAATAGTCGCTTCCTCAAACAATGGTGCCCCCAGTTCATACCGGCCGGAAACCGGATCCATCGGATAAAAACCCAATGCACTGAATACATACCAGGCGCTCATCTGACCGGTGTCTTCATTTCCGCATATTCCTTCGGGAGTCGTATCATAAAGCGTTTTCAGCACTTTATTGACATAGTATTGCGTTTTTTCTGGTTCTCCCAACAAATTATACATATAAATGATATGGTGGCTGGGTTCATTTCCATGTGCATATTGTCCGATCAGACCTGAAATATCTCCGGAAACCAGATCGCCGGTCAGAGCTGAGCCCATCGTGAATAAAGCATCCAGACGCTCTGCCAATATTTTTTTTCCGCCGAATAATCCGGCCAGACCATCCACATCATGCGGAACGAAAAAGGTCCATTGCCAGGCGTTTCCTTCACAATAATCATCCCTGCGATGTGCGGAACTTAACGGATCAAACGAAGTTCTCCATAATCCGGCTTCGGTCTTTCCTCTTGCAAACAGCGTATTCGTATCTATTACATTTTTGTAATTTTTGGATCTGTTATCATAATATTCGGCTAAGTCTTCATTATCCGTCAGTGCGGCAAATCGAGCGATTGCATAGTCATCATAAGCATATTCAAGCGTTCGCGCCACAGACTCCATTTCGATATCGCACGGAACATATCCCAGTTTTTTGTAGTTTTCCAGTCCGACAAAATAATTCATCGAATAGCCACAGGTATCTTTCATGGCAGATACATCCATTGCTGTCATTGCATAATCCGTATCAAAGTCCGTAATGCCGTTCATATAAGCATTTGTAATGACAGGCATCGAATGCAAACCGATCATCTGAAATGTCTCACCTCCCGCCAGCGTCCAAATAGGTAGCTGGCCGAAATGTTCATAATGAGCCAGGCAGGTTTTGACGTATTCACCGGTTACTCCGGGTTGCAAAACGGATTGCAAAGGGACCGCTGCCCTGAATGTGTCCCAGAAACCTACGACTCCACCGTAGTAAGAAAACCCATCCGTAGCATGAACCTGATGATCGGGCCCTCTGTAACGAAAATCCACATCGGAATATAATGTCGGATAAAGCATCACATTAAATAAGTTCGTATAAAACAGCTCTTTTACATCCTGTCTATCAGTAACCACATCCACTGCGCTCAATATGCGATTCCACTCATCATAAGCAAACTTCTTTGCTTCATTAAAACTCTTACCGGAAACTTCCGCCGTATAATTTTTTCCCGCCCCGGTAATATCCACCGGAGAAATCCCGGTCTTTACTTCCAGTTCTTCAACAGATTCATCGAACAGAACAATTGCCTTTATATTTTTACCGGTACATGATGAAATATTGTTCATTTTTTTATCATCCTCGAAAACGAACATTTCTTTTACCGGATGCGAAAACCGGGTAAAAAAGTAGACGTGTTGTTCCGGCGAAAATCCGGTCGTAATGCGACTCCCGACAATTGTCCGGTCGTCTGTTTTCCGTATGGATGACGACAGAATATAATCCTTATCCTGTTCGGGAACGATGGAGCAACCGCATTCCGAGCCATGCTCCAGGTCAATAATCAACGCCCTGCTACCTTTCTCTTTAAACAGATAAGACTGAACGCCGCATCTTAGCGTAGCCGTCAATTCCGCCTTTATTTTTCCTCCGTATAAATCTACGGAATAATAACCGGGGCAGGCGGATTCTGATTGATGATCCATCATTGAATAGAACTGCCCTCTTTTCAGTTCCCTGATCGCTATCGGATCCACATTTTCTTCCAGAGGCAGAAACAGTATATCCAGAAAATCACTACATCCTGCCCCACTCTTATGAATATGACTGAATCCCAGAATTTTATCATCATCATAATGGTATCCGGAAGCACATGTTCTCGTATCAGGTCCTATCTGCACCATACCAAAAGGCAGGGCAGCAACCGGAGTAACTCCGCCATTCGCTCCGGTTCCGATAAAACGGTTTACATACTGAGCATAATCCTTTTGTCCGGAACAGGCTCAA
>JAITVS010000281.1 GCA_031285685.1 Tannerella sp. | reverse complement strand
TGGTAAATGACCGGTTGCCCGTACTCCATGTGCAGGATTTTCATGCCGGTACAGTAACGGTTGATGAAAATGTACACGTTGCCGCTACGGATATCCTGACCCATCACATCATGGATCAGAGCACTCAGGGAATAGAAGCCCCGGCGCATATCTGCCGGATAAGGATACAGGTAATAGTTCATCGAAGGGGTCAGATGCAGCATATCAACGGGGCTTTAACAGGGTAAGGATATCTTCAACGGTAATGTTTCCACGCAAACGCAAGGTGGTTCCCTCCGGATAGGTGATCTCCAATTGGTTCTCTGTTCCGCAGAAGCCAGTGGAAGGAGTTGGCGGAGCATCAATCGAAAGAGGCAGGAAGCCATTGCCGGTTAGCGGATGAGAAGATGATGCACGGATGCGCTTTTGCCAATAATAGAATTTACTCGGGTGAATGCCTTCATTTGAACAGAAACCATTTACCGTTAAACCTGATGAACGGTAGCGGGTGTATATCTCCTCAAAGCGTTTTCGATCTAATTGCATAATACAATAATATTGATTTATGCAAAGGTAAAGACGAATACATAGGACGCAAAGACGGGATTCGCCGAAGGGTTACATAAAAAATCTTTCAGATGTCACTTAGTTATTAACAAGGGAACATCTGAAAGATTTTTTTGTGCAGTACTAAATGCTTATTTAACTGTTGGTTAAATTAAATTTTTTGTACATATGAAACGAAATTGCCTCTCATTATTCCCTCTCTTATGCTCTATATTACTTTTATCAGCATGTAAAAATAACACGGAAGTCAACATAAGTAACCTTCGTTGTGAATTTCTGAATAATCCCAGCGGTATGGGTATCACGAATCCGCGTCTGAGCTGGGAATTAAACAGCGACAAACGTGGACTTAAGCAAAAATCTTACCACATCCTCGTCGCATCGTCATTAGAGAATTTAAATGCTGATAATGGTGATTTATGGAATTCGGAAAAAGAATCCGAGACCTCGATACTTGTCGAATATAACGGTAAACCGTTAAAAAGCCGCGATGTTTGTTTCTGGAAAGTGAAGGTAAAAACCAATCAGGGAGATTCACCGTGGAGCAAACCGGCATCATGGTCAATCGGACTACTGAACGAAACCGACTGGCAAGCCGGATGGATCGGATTAGACCGAATGTTCAAAGGGGATGTTTTCGACCGCTCCAATAGCCGTCTTGCCGCACGCTATTTCCGGAAAGAATTTTCCGCCACCCAAAAACCGGAAAAAGCAACCGTCTTCATTTCCGGACTGGGCCTATACAAACTGTTTATAAACGGACAAAAAATCGGAAATCAGGAATTATCACCTACTCCAACGGATTATACGAAATCCGTAAAATACAATACGTTCGATGTGACGGATATCATACAGGAAGGTTCCAATGCTATCGGTACGGTCTTAGGAAACGGACGTTTCTTCTCCATGCGCCCCCCGGGAGTTCCCCACGGTCCGGTAGCGGAAATCAAACATTTCGGATATCCCAAAATGATACTCCAACTCGAACTTGATTATCCGGATGGAAGCAAACAGGTCATAACCAGCGATAATTCATGGAAAGTCACCGCCGAAGGTCCGATTAGAGCCAATAATGAATTCGATGGTGAAGAATATGACGCCCGGAAAGAAATGCCGGGATGGGATAATACCGGATTTAATGACCATGCCTGGTTGCAGGCTGAAACCGTTCAATCTCCCGGCGGTGAATTAGAGGCGCAACTTAATCCCAATATTAAGATAATGGAAACAATAACGCCGGTAAATATCAGTGAACCGAAAAAAGGCACATATATACTTGACATGGGACAAAACATGGTCGGCTGGATAAGGATGAAGGTAAAAGGCAAAGAAGGAGATAAAGTATCGCTACGTTTTGCAGAAGTCTTAAAAGAAGACGGCACATTGTATATGGATAACATCCGTGGCGCATTGGTCACGGATATATACACATTAAAAAGCTCAACGGAAGAACACTGGGAACCGTCTTTCGTCTATCACGGATTCCGCTACGTCGAAATTACCGGCTTTCCGGGGGTTCCTACGGTTAATGATTTTGAAGGAAAAATAGTCTACGATGAAATGGAAATCACAGGGAAATTCGAAACATCCGATCCGACCATCAATCAGATTTACAAAAATGCATACTGGGGTATACGTGGCAATTATCGCGGAATGCCGACAGATTGTCCGCAACGTGACGAACGGATGGGGTGGTTAGGAGATCGCGCCGTAGGCTCACACGGTGAAAGTTTTGTGTTCGACAACTACCACTTATATGTCAAATGGCTGGACGATATAGAGCAAACCCAACTGGAGAATGGGAGTCTGTCCGATGTAGCGCCTGCATACTGGGCTTTTTACGGCGATAACATGACATGGCCCGCAGCCTATCTGACTATTGCAAATATGATCTATGAACAGTATGGTGATCCCGAACCCATAAAGAAACACTATAAATCCATGAAGAAATGGATGTCTTATATGCGTAAAACATATATGAAAGATCACATTATGACAAAAGATATTTACGGCGACTGGTGTATGCCTGCAAATTCCGTTTCATCCTGACCCCCTATTCCGGGTCAAGCTGACCCCTGTTCCGGGATGTTGACCCCCTTGTTGGCTTATTTTTTATAATCAACTGGTTATAAGAAAGTCAAAGGGG
>JAITVS010000243.1 GCA_031285685.1 Tannerella sp. | reverse complement strand
CATAATACCGACATCAACAGCGGAAATTGTTTAGGTGCAGCTGTTTTCTGAAATTCAAAACGACGGTGTAGCTGTAATGCGGCCAGCTCAAGCATCTGCTCCAACTTCCGGTAAAAACAATCGACACGTTCTTTTTTATGATCAATATTCCGGCATTCCAAAGCCGTACGAACAAGATTCAGCGTCGAAAAAGAAAGGTTTCCCCGTCCGATAGATGTTTTCTTACCGAAACGGTTTTCAAACACCCGGGTACGGCATCCCATCGTCGCTACTTCGTATTCAAAACGACGCGGATCATCCGCCTTCCAGTCTTCATGTTGGTTAAATGTAGCATCCAGGTTCAGGAAGTTCGGGAAAAACCGGCGGGCGCTCACCTTGCAGGCCAGTACGTAAAGGTCGTAATTGCGATCCTCCGGCAAATAACTGACGCCTCGTTTCTTCTTCCATATCTGTATCGGAAAGATAGCCGTCACGCCGCTACCCACGCCTTCATACGTTGTATGCAACAATTCACGGATAATGCAACGCCCTTCGGGAGAAGTGTCGGTTCCGTAGTTGATGGAACTGAATACCACCTGATTGCCTCCACGCGAATGAATTGTATTCATATTATGAATAAACGCTTCCATGGACTGATGAACACGTCCGACCGTCCGATTCACCGCATGTTGCACAATACGTTCGTCTCCCTGCAAATCACCCAATTCTTTTTGTATATAATCTGCGATTTCAATATCATACAGATGTTTATAATCCTGACCGTTAATCTGTTCCAGGACCTTTATTTCTTCCACAAAACTATTCCTGACAAAAGGAGCCAGGTAAAAATCAAAGGCCGGAATAGACTGTCCGCCATGCATCTCATTCTGCGCGGTTTCGAGCGATATACATCCCAGCATACTGGCCGTTTCAATGCGTTTGGCCGGTCTCGACTCGCCATGCCCTGCATAAAAGCCATTCTGTAGAATTTTGTCCAACGGATGTTGTACACAAGTGAGGCTTTTTGTCGGATAATAATCTTTATCGTGGATATGCAGATAGTTCAGGCGTACCGCTTCTTTCACTTCCGGCAAAAGCAAATAATCATCCACAAACGGTTTCGTTGTTTCACTCGCGAACTTCATCATCATACCCGCAGGTGTATCCGCATTCATATTTGCATTTTCGCGGGTAATATCGTTCGATTTTGTTTCGATAATTTCAAGAAACATCTCCCGCGTTTTTGCCTTACGCGCAATGCTGCGTTTATCACGATAAGCAATGTATTTTTTAGCAGCCTCTTTACGAGGGCTTTTCATCAATTCCATTTCCACCATGTCCTGTATCTGCTCAACGGTCATCTGCTCGTCGCCCTGACAGGAAATATAGTCAGTGATGCGCCTGATCATCGTTGCATCTTCACCCTGTTCGGTATGTAGCATAGCCTTACGGATAGCCGCCATGATTTTCTCTTCGTTGAAACCGACAACACGCCCGTCTCTTTTAACAACTGTCTGTATCATATCTGTTTTATCTTTACATTCATGAAAAATAACCGACGGAAAAGTCCTGATATACACAAAAAACATTTACACGATTATGTATGTGGCGTATATCCTGTTGCTTCTCTCCCGAAAGTCCGGATTACAACTGATACGGCAGGTCTTCTGACTTATTTCGGAAAATACGCCTTCCCGGTTTTACTACCAGTGGCTAAGAATGTATTCCCTTATGAAACTTACAGCTACGGGGACAGTTCCTGACTTTCACAGGATTCCCTTTTCATCCGGTTCGACACCGGAACCATATCGACAACAAAGGTAAAGATTAAAACTCGAACAATACAAATTTTGTCAACATTTTCTTTCAACACCCTCTAAAAGTTTTCTATTTTTTTTCATATATATTTAATTATAAGATATTTAAAAATTTCACTATTTCAAATTATTTTCCAAAATGAAAATTCATAAAAAAAACAAAATCACATTATAAAAAAACGAACAAGCTCAGAACTATCCGCTTGTCCGTTTTTTGAACTATTAAACTAATAATGATGAACCATTATTAGTATGCAACCTTGAAACGACTGTTTCCTGATATTACAATATAAACTCCACGAGTCGGCAAGGATATGTCAGTTTCGTCACTGCCTGCAATACCCTGATGTACCAAAACACCGGATATATGATATACACTCCACGGTTTATTTATGGTTAATCCGCTCATATGTAACTGTCCATTTTGTACCCATACTTTCATCGCTTTTGTTTGCGGGAGATCATCAATACCAGTGGTCGTGACTTTATAGGTAATTTCGAGTGTTACTGGCAAAATATCATATCCGCTGACGGTCAGTGCAGCCATATAGGTTCCTGTGTCAAGACCCTCAGATGGCTTGATCGCAATCTCTGTCACATTGCCAACGCGCAGGCTATTTAATGTTGTTGAAGGTAGAACAAAGGCTTCCGCATTTCTCCCGGAAAGAGCAAGCACCAAGTCGCCGGTTGAAACATTACCTGTATTGATAATGCGTACTTTCAAATCATCAAGCAGAAGCATTTCAAGACTCTTCTCGGAAACAAAAGGTGTAGCTGCGATAATCCCGTGAATTTCAGCGGTTGTAAGCATTGCAGCTCCTTTGGCTGAAGTAACGGTAAACGTAAAATTGCCGTTTGTTCCCGAAGGATTGTTTTCCGTTCCTTCAATCGCCGGAGTAACAGCCTTTATTACTACATTACCGACAATAGAAGTTGCCGAACGAAACTCAATATCATAAGACTGCCCAAACAAAGCATTAAACGTGTTAATTAACCATGTCCTGACACTTTCCGCATCGTTTGCTGTAGCTTGTGCTACTCTGTACGCTCCGCCTTCAATCGCGGTGACGGCCTCTTCGACAGCCTCCTTATCCAATTGCCCCTGTGTCTTACTGAAGGTCGCACGAACGGTAACATCGTAATCGGGCATCTCGAAAGTACGGGTATTACCCGTTCCGGAAAGGATGACAAGAGTTGTCTGTATTCCGGTACGATATGCTGTAATCGCATCCAGTTCGTAGCCGTTGGCAGGCTGAATAGTCAACGTGACAAGTTCATTTTCCTCATATAAGGCTTTATCCGCAGCAACACTGCCTCCGGTGAAAGTACCGATACTGAGTCCATAAGCCGGATTATTTACGGGGGTTACAGTGATGGTGAAATCCTTTGTATAATCCTGTCCCGGAGCAAGACCCTCAGCAACAGTGGCTGTCAGAACGAAATCACCCGCTACGACCCCGGCGTTCAACTTACACTTCGTGATATTCACTCCTTCATAAGGTGCTGCCGTAGTATACTCAAGATTAGCACCCGTTATTCCCGCATCTGTAACAACCCATTCAACGCGCCGGTCGTCCGCGCCGGCAGGTGATGTTGTCCAAAGCTTGGACATATATTGATACCCCGTTGAATGTTCCAGCAGTTCATAGAGGTCGATATCTTCTCCTGCCACCATTATAGTCGGTATGCCCGTGATATCGGAAACAGCAACTACCGGCGCTTTTACGGTAATGGTGATGTAAACATGTTTCATCGTTTCACCATTGGAATAACGAACCAGAATATTATTCGTACCGATATATGTCAGTTCATCGCCATGTCTCGGGCTGGTGGTATAATTTGTAATTGGCTCATTGGTTTCATCTATATAATAAGCAGTTACTTCCATACCCGTGAGATCAAGTGCATCACCCTTTTCATATACGGTTTTATCCGGCATTTTTGTGACGACTATCTCAGTGAGTTTGTCCCTGACAGGCTCAAATTCTGCCGAAACATGGATCGGCTCATCAATCTCAATCTTGATATCCAAAGCAATGACAAAGGATTCGGATCCGTTTATCTTCCATTCTCTCAACCGGTAACCGCTATTGGGAGTTGCCTTAAAGATGACTGTTTCATCCTTCGCCACTTTCGTTCCAGACACGATAGGTGTTCCATTCTCCAGTTCGGCAGTGAGTGTACCGTTCTCACCTACTACTTCAAATGTAACAGGGAAAAGCGCACTCTCCTCATTGACAATATTGCCGGAGCCCGGACCGGCAGCAGCCGGCATAAATACGATTCCTGTCACATTAAGACAGAGAATCAAAAACAGGAGTTGTAATTGTTGTTTCATATCTACAAAGTTTAAATTGTTATACTTCTATTTCAACTCTTTTACAGCCGATTCTACATCTTCTATTTTATCCAGAATCTCCTGACCACTCCTGTATATGCTGTAATCCAAAGCTTCAAGTTTGCTTTCCAGGCGGTCTATCTTGTATTCCAAATTTTCTATTTTGTCTTCAAAGCCGGAAATTTTCATTTTGAGTTCTTCCGCTTCACTATTCGACAATTCCGTGTTCCTTCCGGGAATACCAAAGGATGCTAAACTGATTATAGCAACAATTACCAAACTTACTATTATTAAAATTCGTTTCATGATTGCGTTTGTATATGATTAATTATCCATTTTTAATTCGTAAACCGGCTATATTCCAAATTCATTTTGAAACGTTCACCCTGCCGGAAAGCAGAAGCCTTATAGGTGGTATTCAACGATCTCAGGCGTTGCCCTGTAACACTTTCCACTTCAAGCATCTCAATTTCCAGTTCCCGTTTCCGGGTGTTCTTGTGCAACAAGGCATAAGCCTTTGCTCCGGGCATAATTACTCTTATGCCTGAACGCTCAAATACTTCAGATACCGATAGAGTAATACGCATTCCATCCGGAGCCGAATCATATTCGTAAGAATTGTCTAATATGAGATCAATCCGCGTACCACGAGGAATTACGATTTGTTTTCCCGTTGTCGTTTTTCCGGCTGAACGATCCGGTTCGGAGGGTATTGTTTGTGTCTGAGTCTGCTCTTTCTGTTCGGGAGGCATATCCTTTGGAAGTTCCTGTACAGGAGGATTGTCTTTTTGGAGTTGTTCTCGTTTTTTTTCCTTTTCTTTTTTCTCTATTTTGGGATGAACCGGATTCGGATCGTTTTTTTCATGTACCGGAGGAGTGACAGGAAAATTCTGTAGTGGGGTAGTTGGTTTTGAATTAGATTGTACGATCGCCTCCATATCGGCGTTTGGTTCCGTGATTATAAAATCCTGCTTATCGGAGACCAGTTCTTCGGTAACAAGTCCGGATGATTCCGGCATACTATTACGGAACAACATGAAGCAAGCTATGATCAATGATACAGACAAAAAAATGATTCCCACTAAGTATTGACGATCCATTTTTACAGGAAACCTCCATTGTTCGGATATTTTCGGCAGTTTCCACCGGAAAGGGAGAAAAGAAAAAGCTTGCCGAGAAGGAGACGCTGTTGTAAGTTGTTCGATGATTTGTTGGAGGCGCTGCCTGAATTCGCTTACGTTACTGAAACGTTGCGACGGATCTTTAGCCAGCGCTTTCAATATCGCATCATTCAACATTCCGGGAATCTCCGGATTCAAAGAATCCGGCGGAACCGGCTTTTTGCTGGTATGCGCATGCATGATTTCAAATTCACTATCAGAATCGAAGGGTGTCACACCTGTCAACAACTCATAAAGCACAACACCGAATGAATAGATGTCGGAAGCATAGTTTCCCTCCTGCCCTCTGACCTGTTCGGGAGACATATATTGTGGCGTACCGACAGCCTGGCCTACCCGTGTGAGGCGTGAACCTCCCGCGATACGGGCGATGCCGAAATCCATGATTTTAACTTCGCCTTCCGCCGACAACATCAGGTTGAATGGTTTCAGATCGCGGTGAATAACACCCCTGTTGTGTGCATGCTGCAAACCGTCAAGCGCCTGAATTGCAATAGATAACATTTCGATCACCGGTAATACACCCCGGTTTTTCAACAACGTCTCAAGCGTTTCACCCTCAATATATTCCATAATCATATACCAGCGGCCTTTATCATGAATCAGATTGTACAGCATGGTGATATTCGGGTGACGGAGTTTTGCCAGCGTGACGGCTTCAGACTGGAAACGTTGCATATTTTCTTTTTCCTGCGAAATGTCCGGCTTCAACGCCTTAACGGCGACTTGCCGCTGAAGCATGGTATCAGTGGCTAACCAGACAGCGCCAACGCCTCCTTCACCTACCTTACGAATAAGAGTGTAGCCGGGAATGTCGAATGTATTATAACTCATCGTTGTCGGTATTTGTTTTTTCGTTGATTTCCACAATGACTACCGTAATGTTGTCATAGCCGCCGCGTTCCTTTGCCGTGTTCACAAGCGATACAGCCGATGCTTTAAGCGACTGCAGACCCAGTAGGCGACAGATTTCATCGTCCGGTACGAGGTCATACAACCCATCGCTGCATAAAAGAAACCGGTCTCCCGCCCTGACAGGGTATGTAAGCCGGAAAATATCCGGTTCGACATGCGATTTAGTTCCAATGGCTTTCGTAAGGACACTTCGTTGCGGATGTGTAATCGCCTCTTCTATTGTGACTTTACCCTCACGTACCATTTCACCAACTACCGTATGGTCGCATGTCAGTTGCCTGAGTTTCCCTTCTGTTAGCAGATAGATACGGCTATCACCAGTATGAGCGCACCAAAATTTTTTTTCCCATATCAACAACATCGAACAAGTCGTACCCATTACCGATTGTAGTCGCAAAGAGCATTTGTATATATGACTATTTGCTTTTTGAAAGATCTCCGATAGCCATTGGTAAGGTTTTTTGCTTATTGCCAGGTTATTGTATTCACACGCGGTGTCCACCATCATACCGCTGGCCGTTTCCCCGCGTTCGTAGCCCCCCATCCCGTCGGCAAGGATGGCAAAGAAATCTGTTTTATTTCCTTCCATAAACAGAAATCCCGCGTTATCCTCATTGTTCCGGCGCACACATCCCGCATCAGTCCGCATAATCGCCCGAATATGCAACTGATCGGCGGGAATATGTGAAAGCCGGTGTTTTTTCTTTCTGCAAAAAGAGAAGAGCGCTTTTCCTGAAAACATACGTTTGATATATTGTTATTTCGAGTCTATAACCGGTTCGGTACCCATAAGTTCCATCCCATATTTGATAGGGACAGCGAAAGTCATGATGTTATTTCCGGCATTGAAAAGGCCGATCACGCGCCCCTGATCATCAAATAACGGGCCGCCGCTATTGCCGGGACCGGTTGAATTGATGGTCAACTGATAGGAATCGCCGAAACTGCTGTAATAATTCCCGGACGAGGTCTGGCTACTACCCTTGATTAGTCTTCCGATATTCCCCTGACTGAGTGTGGGCACAGGCACACGTACAATCTGCGGATTACTGTTAAAATAGTCATGCGACTCGACTTGGGAATACTGATCAGGCGAAGTTCCCGGATAACCCATCACCGTAACGACGTCTCCTGTCTTAATTTCATTGTAGTTGTTAAACAGATCCACTGTCGACAGCACTTTCGGGAGATCGATCTTAATCATCGCAACGTCGTGTTTATTGGATATGCGTACAACTTTGGCCGGCACACGCAAATCGTTGCGCGCGAAGGTAACGTCCAAATAAAGATTACTTCCTTCCACCACTTTAGAGGCATACTGGTTGTTGATATTCATTGCCGCGGCAGGCACCCATGAGCTTACCATATCTCTGGTAACATAAGCATTGGGGACAATCTTGCCTTGAGCATCCATCAGAATGCCGGGAAAGGTATTATCCGGAAAACCGTAAGATGTCAGCCAGCTGGCTGCCACATGGCGGTTAGTAAGAATAAACCCGTCCGGAGCAACGACAAATCCGGATCCCGATCCTGCGCCGCGTATGGGTTCAAAGTCAGCTTTCGGATCGGCGGAACGGGTAAAAAGCATTGGTTCAAGACCCTGCTGCGTCCGGATGAAGACACCCGTACGAATCTTCCGTCCCTGAAAACTGGTTGTCACAAAGCGGTGTACCAGATCTTCACCCGTCGGTGTATGTATCAGCTTCCATGCCATCTCTATCAATACAACCTTGTCCGAATTTTCCGAGGCTATCTGCGCAGGAGTCTTTGCCCCCGGACGGGTTTTAATATCAAGCGTATCCTTCATTCCGCTAAGTTCGCTTTTTAACCCCGCGATGACCTTTTCCGTACCGCCGCCGCGGCTTTCCATGTTTTTGAATATTCCGACACCACCGGCAATAATCAACACAAGAATACCGGCTGCCACAAGCAGGATATTTATTTTTGATTTTTTCCGTTCCTCTAATACCATACGTTGTACCGTTTCTTTTCCCACACCTTGTTTAACCGGTGCAGATGGAGGAGTTTTACTGTCATTCTTCGTCTCACTGGCTTTATTATCATCTGTACTCCCGGGAGTTACCGCCTTGTTGATGGTCGTTGGTTTGGGAGGGGGAAGAATATCCACCACCTGTGTTTTTTTGATGTGGCTCTCCGGTCGCGGATCAAGATCAAACAGGAATGTCGGACCATTGGCTCCTACCTGAACGGTGTCCCCGGCATAAATTCTCACTTTACCCCATACCTGTTTTTTATTGACAAAGAGCCCATTACTACTGTTATAGTCTTCTATCCAAAACGTGTCCGCTTCCTTGTTGTCAACCGAAATGGAGGCATGTTCCCGGCTAACCATATCGTCGATGTCCGGATCATACTGAATCTGGCATTTGTTGCCGCGGCCTATTTTCAGGTCGCCTGCCGTTGTGGAAAACTCTTCCACCTGCCCGGCCATCGAACCGGTCTGATGTTTGATTTTAATTTTCAAGTCCATAATAATTATTATTTTTGATGTTAAGTATGTTACGAAAATGATATAAGCTAATGTTTGTTACGTATCATCTGTCGGTGATCGTCAGAACGCATTAAAACGCAATACAAGACCTGCCTGCAGCGTGTTTATCTGCCAGTCCGCATCGGAAGCCACATCATTCAGACCGAGATTGAATGCGGCAAAAGGAGAGAGGGTGAGTTTATTCGTCAGAAAAAACTCGTAACCCGCACCGAAACGGACATCAAAACGTGTCTTCATATCGGGAATATCATCTTCCACATGAATACCTTCATACCCGACCTTCACCTTTCCTTTCGTTTTCAAACCGATCCCCGGGCCGGCGAACAGGTAGAAGGGTGAACCCGAGATACAATACTTCAGTGTCGGGGAAAAGGAGAGGTAATTAATTTTATATTCTCCGGACACACCTTCACTGCTTTCTTTGGCGGACATATCACTGTAAAAATCCACCCACAGTATCACACCGAATTGACGGGAGAACTGCATGTCGAACTGGCTGGTAACCAATGCTCCGAAATGATTGATTGATTCATCGCTTTCGGATGATGAATGAATCGCATAATTAAAACCGACACCCGGCCCGACACTGAATTTTACCTGGGCTTTTAATCCGCCGGCAAATGCGATCAGCATTAATACTAAATTTAAGATTTTCTTCATTTTTAATCCTCCCATGTTCAATTTATTTTATCCGATTATTTAAGGCGATCCTATCAAACTTCAACTCTTAAAGACTTGACATTTAATAATTATCGACATAAATATAGAGACAAACCCATCTTTTATGGATAAGAAAAACAAGGCTATCCATCAAATGATATCCGGCATCCACAAAGTGGGCGTTTTTACCCACAAAATAATTTTTATTTGATACTACTCAAAAAAAACTTATTCAAACAAGTTTTTCTTTTAACTGCCGGATGGCTTCCCGGGAGATCTCCACTAAATAACTGGTTGCAGGAGTAGCAAGTTGGAGAGTGTTATCGGTGATTTTACGGATGTATTTGCGGTTAATAATAATACTTTTCCCTGTGCGCAGGAATGTTTCGGATGGAAGCCTTTTTTCTATTTCACCCAATCGTTCAAAAACGTCTTCTTTTACACCATTGGCGAAGAACATACGGGCGTAGTCACGATCGGCCTCAACATAAACAATGTCATCCGGACGAAGCAGGAATAATCCATTGTAACTCTTGAATTTCAACAGCTTATATTCATTAATCGTATCCATCAGATTTTGTAATCCTGTGGTCGTTCCTGCCCGTTCGCGATAGCGGGCAACGGCTTTTTCAAGGCTATCCGGATTGACCGGTTTCACCAGATAATCGATAGCCGCCAATTCAAAGGCTTTCAGCAGATATTCCGGATAAGTATAGCCTGTCGTAAAAATAATATCCGGCGGAATAAAAGTATCACCTTTCATCCGCATCAATTCGTCGGCTAACCAAAGCCCATCCTTTTCAGGCATCTGGATATCGAGGAACAACAGGTCGGGACGTAGGCGCAGGACTTCTATCAACGCATCCTCCGCACTTTCACATTCGGCAATGATCTGCATATCGGAAAAGTTCCGTTCTAACTTCTCCCGCAACATTTGACGTGGAGAATATTCGTCTTCGATAATAATTACGCTAATCATACTATTAATTGATATATTCAAAGTTCAATGGTATCTCTACAGTAAATCTTGTTCCGCCCGGCTTCCCGTCTTTATACAAATCTTCCACCTGCTGATTGATTTTTTCAAGGTTGAAATGGTTGTAGATTTCTATCTGCCGGTTAAGAATGGACAATCCTTGCTTAGTACTATGAAGATGAGAATTTTGGGTTGCGTACTCGCGTCCCACACCGTTATCTTCTACGTTGACACATACGGTTTGGCCGTGCTGCGCCACCTGCACAACAATCAAACCTCCTGATTTCAATGGCATTAATCCATGTTTAACCGCATTCTCGCAATAGGTGTGGAGTATCATATTGGGTAGTTGTACGCTCCTGTCCACCTCGTCGTCCACTTCGATGCAGAAGTCGAATTTGTCTAAGAAACGCACCTTCTCCAAATCAAGATACATTTTTACGTAAGCCAATTTTTCAGAGAGGGAGCGGGCGGCCTTATCCACATCACTTAAGGTTCTGAAGGTAAAGTCGGAATAAATACCCAATATGCGCATCGCCTCTTCTTTTGTCCGATTAGCAATGGAATACTCGATAGCAGACAATACATTGGCGTTGAAATGAGGTATGGCCTTTAGCCGGATACTACTGATGCGCAATTCATTCAATTCCTTTTCGGCGCGTAGTTTCTCCATCAATGCCCGGTTTTTCCGGCGTTGAATATACAACGCAATACCCGTACTCAGAAGAATCAAAAAAATGATACTTCCTACAATAAACCACGTTGTTTGCCAGAAGGCAGGCTTAATAGAGAATACAATTGATTGTGTTTCACTACGCGATTCATCTGTCCCCGCATCAGCATAGATTTCAAATATATAATTACCAGGCGGAAGGTTATTGAAAGTCACTTCGCGTTGTTTAACCGGCTCGCTCCATTCGTTTTGAAAACCGAGCAAGCGATAATGATAGCGGATGTTTTCGGCCGAAGTATAGGATAGTCCAACATAACCAAAACGTATATTATTATGCCGGTAATCTAAGTCCTTTTCGCTGCTTTCTTCCCAATGTATATTATTGACGGAACTTGTGATTTCCTGCAGATAAAGTCTGGGAGACTGCA
Source organism: Tannerella sp. (assembly GCA_031285685.1). GTDB lineage: Bacteria > Bacteroidota > Bacteroidia > Bacteroidales > Tannerellaceae > Tannerella. The sequence continues at coordinate 4,816 of JAITVS010000243.1, read as the reverse complement.
ATTTCCCAAGCAGATTCCCGGGATGAAAACTTACTATTTTCTCAATTGTTGAGATAAAGATATTACCTTCCGTATCCTCTGCCATATGGGTGCCCGAAATAGCAAAAGCATTGATATAGCCATTATTTTGGTCATAACGGATAAAATCAGGATGTTTGGTATCGGGTGCGAGGAACAGTTCATCATTCGTGGTTACAATCAACATACCACTGCGCGTAATATACAGGTTGCACAAGTCTTTCCCGAAGGTATATTCCACCCGGACCATATCATTTTCCATCGACACCAACCTGTTACGACATATCAGCCACAATTTACCGCTGTTGTCGCAAATTATGTATGTACACATTTTCAATACTTCGTCATTAAGATAACGGATGCTATCACCGTTAATGACGGTAAGTCCCCCAAAACCGCCAAGCAGAATATTCCCTTGTTTATCCACACAGGAAGTTAATATTTGCTGCTTTAATTCAGACGCGTCATAAATGCGTTCTATTCCATCTTTCAGATTACATATCATCATAGTCGCAGTATTCCCTGCCACTAAATCTCCATCAGGCAAAACAGATACATATTGAATCAAACTTGGAGGAAAACCCGGTATCCATTGGAAACTATTTTTGCCACAATCATATTGTAGTAAACTGGCTCCTCCGGGAAAGTATAAAAAATTATCCTTTATGATAGAACCTCTCTCAAAAAAAGAGTATCCGGTAGGAGATGCAGGGTATTTCACTATTGCCGTTTTCCCTTCTTCCATATATAAAAGCCGTCCATCTAGAGTTGGCAACCAGGTCTTTCTTTGCTCATCCACTACGATTGATTGAGATACGCTTCCTTCCGGTAGTATCGTATGGTTTTGAAAATTCAGTTTATAGTAGTTGAACAAACCATTAGCCGCCGCGATCCAGATATTACCTTCATTATCTACATATAAATCCCTTGATGACACGAGTTTATCGGTAATAATTTCCAACCTCCCCTTACGATACCTGTACAAACAAGAAATAGTCCTGATAAGCAAGTTGTGTTCCGAATCTTCCAAAAGTTGAATATCCGCAGACTCTCCATTAAAAAAAGGATATTCAAGCATCTGCTCCAAATTGTTATCCTTGTATTCGTACAAGCCATTATGACCAACCGCCCAAAGACTGTTTCCATAAGAGATGAAATTTGTGATCATATTCACTCCGATATGCTTTTCAACGCCCCCATTCTCATTAACAATATATACGCCCTGCTTTTCGGTAGGGATTATAAATCGCCTGTTTGGTTTATCCCAGTAGAGGCAGTTGGCTTCTCCCATCTGATCGAGCAACTCATGCTTCCATTCTATTACTAATCCGGTATCTGTTATAGCATAAAGGGCCTTTTTGTCGTCTATTGAATAAACGCCATATCCATCAGGCAAAGTTTTGGAATTATGCCAACAATAGATGTCAGAATGGGAAGATACCATTTTGACCTCACTTACCGAATCGTCTCCTGTAACACCAAATGAAGTGAGGAGACCAACAGCAATAACCTGATCCTCATGTTCGGTAATTTTCACAATAGAAAGGTCACGTGAATTAAAATTTTTAAAACGCTGTCCGTCAAAGCGGGTAAATCCCCGTATTGTACCTACCCAGATAAACCCCTTACTATCCTGAAACACAGAGATGGTTATCAAGTCTGGCAAACCATCGGAAATCGTGTACCGCCGGCAACTGTATTCGGAGTTCATCAACGGCACTTCCGCCATCAATACATTCGAGCAAACGAAGAATAATAACATGCAAAATACGACCCTGATTAAAGGTTCTTTCAGCTTATTTGAAATAAATCCTTGTTCCATGGTTCATCATTTTGCATATAAAGATACGACATTCAAGTTGGAATCTTTTGCATGAAAAAGCATTTTTTCCACCAACAACTACCCGGTGTCCACAAAGTAGTTGTATTTATCCGCAAAATGTTTTTCCATCTTTTTGGAAAAAAGATTTGTCAATCCAATAATCACCTTCCTTATACCAGATAAAGAGTATGTATTTACGTCCTTTTCTATGATTTGGGTAAATGATGAAGATCACGAATGGAACAGAAAAGCCTGTTTTATCAGAGAATGATAAAATGCCAGTGTTGTTTCCGTATTTTTCTTGTAAGTGTAGATATATAGATTTGCAAACACTAATATATCAGATGTGTAATTTATGCAAAATCAGAGTTCCGCAATGTCATAGAAATAAGTTAAATTTGCAGAATTGAAAACCAACAAAATAGATGATTAATCATGGATATAGTGAAAATAGACAATTTAAGCCCTGAATATCAAAAATTACTTGAGCAAATTTCCCGTAGATATGTTGAGGGACAAGCGCAAGCCATGCGTTCTGTCAATGAATCTTTGATTGATACTAATTGGAATATTGGCAAATATATCGTTGAATATGAACAAGAAGGAAATCCGAGAGCGAAATATGGTTCAAAATTATTAGAAAACCTTTCACGCGATTTGACTTTGCGGCACGGGCGAGGATTTAGTCGTTCTAATCTCAACTATATGAGACAATTTTATCTTAGATTTCCAATTTATGAGAAGCTTTCTCACAAATTGTCATGGTCTCATTACAGCGAATTAGTGAAGATTGACGACGAGATAGAACGTTCTTTTTACTATCTACAAAACCTTTTGGAAAATTGGAGTGTTCCCGAACTGCGACGACAAAAAGATTCGGGACTTTTCATGCGGCTTGCTCTATCGAAAGACAAAAATGAAATCTTAAAATTGGCTCAACAAGGTCAGATTATTGAATGCCCCGAAGACATCGTCAAAGATATTTATGTGTTGGAGTTTCTCAAAATTCCTGAACCACATAATTATTCCGAGACCGAATTGGAAACCCGATTAATTGATAATCTTCAACAATTTTTATTGGAACTTGGCAAAGGCTTTACTTTCGTCGGACGACAATACAGAATTGTCGTAAATAATATCCCCTATCGAATTGATTTAGTCTTTTATCATCGTATTCTTCGTTGCTTTGTTCTGATTGACTTAAAAATAAACGAAGTAAAACATAATGACATTGGACAAATGAATATGTATATGGGTTATTTCGCCAAAGAGGAAAACTACGAAGGAGACAATCCGCCCATTGGAATTATTCTTTCAAAAGACAAAGATGAGCTTTTGGTCGAATATGCTACCTATGGAATGAGCAGCCAGCTATTTGTCTCAAAATACCAACTCTATCTTCCTAATAAAGAGGAATTGCGAAATTTAATCAGTAGTCAGTTAAATACAGAAGAAATATAAATTGCAATTTGTGAGAAAGCTTCTCACAAATTAAAAAGAAGACAGCAAACTTTGGACAACGAATTGAGAGAAATGAAACCTAACAACAGAAGCCAAAAATGCAGTAGCCAACTTGCGGTCTGCTTCCAAGCGGGTTGAAATCGGTAATTGAACTTTTACCGCCCGCTTCAGTTTTTGTGTCGGTGGATAGAGAAGCCGTCCGCAAGCCCGCTCGCAAGCAGCCACCGGTCCGTTAGGGGCAAGCTCATGAAACCAAATAAACTTTATCGTTATTTACATTGCAAATAAAAACTTTTAGTCCAAACCTGCCGCAAACTTAGAATAGGTAACGAATAAGTAACGAGTTAACTTCACCAATTCGCTCCGCTTTGGTCAGGTTGATTAGCTTGAGATAAAGCTAAAAACAATTTTTCGAATTACGTATAATTCATTCCGATGTATTGTTATCATCATCTGCCTTAGATTTCAACTCCTTAATTGCTCGGTCGAAATCGCTTTCGTATTGCAGCATCAGTTATCTTCATCTTGAACGAACAAGAAATCCTTGTGAGTTGCTTTTTTTGCAATTTGCTTTCATCTAAAATGCTGTTAATTATCGTTAAGCATGATTATTCTTGCTTATCTTGTATGCGTTTTATTTCTTTATCGAAATCAGAAATATAATTCTCGTCCTGAATTTTCCTGAAAACTTCATATTCCTGTTCAGCTTTAAGTTTAGCTTCCAATGCACTTACCTTGCCTTTTTCTTGTAATATAGGGTATTGGGAAAGCTCCAAAAACTGATTTAAAAACTGTATCCATTCTTGCATATTGGTCACAATACCTCGCGTAGCTCTATTTTCTGCTAAATCCAAATAAGCCGAGACAATACGGTTCAATTCTTTGATATGTGCTTCGTTCAGGTAATTCTTGGCAACAACAACATCCGATTTAAGTATTTTCCCATCGGGTGCTTGCTTCCAATTTGTCAATCCCATGTACAACTTTGCGGCATCGGCAGAAGTATAAATGATTTCGGCGGCGGTTTTTCCTGTAATAGCCCAATGCAACTTGTTTTGCACGGTGGCGAAGAAATCTTTTGTAACAGGTGAATTTTTATCGTAATCTGCCGAAAGCGCATAAATGTCCGTGATTTTTTGGTAAAATCGCCTTTCGCTGGCGCGGATTTCGCGGATACGTTCCAGCAACTCGTCAAAATAATCTTTACCAAAGCTTTTCCCCTGCTTCAGACGTTCGTTGTCCAATACGAAGCCTTTGACAATAAATTCCTTGAGTGTATTGGTTGCCCAAATGCGGAATTGTGTCGCCTGATAGCTGTTTACACGGTATCCCACAGCAATAATGGCATCCAGATTATAGAAATCCAGTTCGCGCGATACCTCCCGGTTACCTTCTCTTTGAACTACTCGAATTTTTCGAGTAGTTGCACTCTGCTGTAATTCACCACTTTGATAAATTTCTTTCAAATGATAGGTTATTGTATGACTTTCTACACCAAACAATTCGCTCATCCGC
>JAITVS010000182.1 GCA_031285685.1 Tannerella sp. | reverse complement strand
TTTCTCCCTGTCTCATGTCCCGAAGGGTGTCCTTCAGGATTTTCTTTGTCTTAAATTTTGTCACTAACATATTCTTTTTATCTTTGTGAGTTCAACGTGTTTATCACCGGTAATTATTTGGGGTGGTGATTACGGGGGCAAAGATATAGTGATTTTTTTCACGAAAAATATAATTCGTGAAAAAAATCACTTAAATAACAAAGTTTAACAATTTGGCATGAAATATGAGGAAATTGGAACATAGCATAGAGGAACTGGACAGGTATTTAAACTTCTTCTATAATGCCGGAAGTGAAGGAATTGGCGGGAATGCGATTCCAAAGAAAGATATGTTCGTCGTAAAGGAACTCATGAGAGAAAGATTGGTTGAGTGTACGGAATATAACGGAGAGCACTCCATGTCGAGTACCTATAAGATCACCTCAAAAGGCGTTGACTACCGTAATACCGGCGGTTTTGCAGGAGAGAAGAAAAGGGAAGAAGACATTGCGCGAAAAGAAAAGGCAGAGAAAAGAAAAAGGCGGAACGACCGCCTTTTTCAGGTGATACTTGTTCTTTTGGGAGCAATACTTGGATGGTTAGGATATGGGCTGCTTGGGTGTTAATAGCCTTTGGTTTCAAGATAAATAGCCACGATAAAAAGCACGACAATAATACATAGCATGATTAAGTTCCTTTTGCCAAGTCCATAATCACCCAAATAGTCTAAAAATTCCTTGATATTCTTCATAACAATAAAATTTAGAGTTTAATGATGCAAATATAGAGAAAATTTTCACCATGACGACAAAAGAGAGAATAAATAAGTACTTAGCGTATAAGAAAATCGGAAAGCGCAAGTTTGAAGAAAAAATTGGTGTAGCATCGGGTAGATTTTCTTCCAAAAGTCTTACCATAACATCGGACGTTATAGAAAAGCTATGCGAAGAGTTTCCATCCCTTAATCTTGACTGGCTCATCACAGGAAAAGGCAGCATGGAGAAAGACGGTAAAACCAACATCGTCACCCATGATTATGCCGACGAATACTTTCGGGGCGGATCACCTTTTTACAGTGAATTGCCGGTGAGCGCCGGAGAATCGGGAGAGCTTATTCCTGCCGAAGAAGTTCCTTCCGGCTATATCAAGATACCCGGCATATCGCCGTTGGCTTATTTCCCCGTAGTAGGGTTCTCCATGAGGCCGGAAATCAATCCGGGCGATGTGATAGGCGTTGTGACGGTGAATAGTTGGGACAGGGTTGATCCGGATAAGACATACATGATAATCACGCATGAGGAGCGGATGATCAAGCATCTGCGGGTAGATAATGAAAGGGAAGACATTCTATGGTGTTTTTCTCCAAATTATAAGGACTTTATCCTCCCGAAGGAGGATATAAGGGCGATCTATCATGTGGTGTTTACGGGGAGGTTGATGTGAACATGAAGAAAATCTGAACATAGTCATGAAACATAATATATTAACTGTAGTCTTCATGTTCTGCATAGTGTCATGCTCTGATAAAGATATTAATTATTTATATCAGAATGGAAACACAGATAATTACTGCGTTGATAAGGATTGCTCAAGACTTAAAGGGGCTACGGTTTTTACGCACGTAATAGGCGAAATGACATTTTTTGATGACTACCATCTTCTATGTCCAGTATGCACTCCTAATGACTTTAGGAAATCTCTCAAAGAAAGAGTTGGAAGGAATCACATGCGTAAAATCAGAGCAGAAGCCGGTATAAAATCCGATGATAGTTTTTTCATGGAAACATACAAACTTGCGAAGCATAAAGAGTTGGTAGATAATATATATATACACAAGATATTACTGTCTAATAAAAAGTATTTAAATTCTGTCTATGAGGCAATAAAAGACATTGCATATATATGGGTTCCACTCGATTTTGACCGATTTGAACGTAGATCGAAAAGACTTGCAATACAAGACTCGATAACCTTAGGTATAGTAAAACCAAATGATAATATACATGAGTTATATGATGCCGTAAAAAAAGAATATGGTATAGAAATTACAGAAGAAGAATATCGAGAAAGATTAAAATCATTGGAATTTGCAATGGCGCAATACACTATGATGTCATCTGTCAGATATAATATAAACGGGAAATCCTACAATGTTCCTGAAGACAGAGCATCGGATTTTGAAACTCAATTTCCTGACGCGACAGTCATGTATTCAGTAGGAAGTAAGACTTTCGACATTTCCATATCTGAGAAGTTGGATTTTGAACAAGAGTTCAAAGATGCAAAGTATTGGCGTGACAAGTCTATGATCCCATTTGGAGAAAAAAGCGAGTTTATGTCTCGTATTTTAGTTTGCCTTGAGGATACACTGTCCGAATTTGATATAACAATAAGGTACAAGATGGATAGTAACACTCAAAGACTATACAATGCCATTAATGGCAAATATGATCTTGGAGGGGACTACGAAACGTTTAAGGATAAACTTAAGGATTCCGGCAAGCGCGAAGCCCTGTATAACCAGTTGCATAAGGATAATTATAATGTCGGATCGTTGTCTGAATTTAATGCAAGGTTGGGCTATCCTGATTGATTGGGTAGAAATTGTAATAGACCGAAAAGGATTTGGGAGAGTTGTACACCACTTTTATACAGAATTTTTGTCTTCTCCAATTCAACCTCTCCCCACCCCCTCCGCCTTCTCCTTTCAGTAACATCCATTCTCCCACATCCCGAATATATTCGAGGATCCGTACGGGCACAGGCTTCAGGATTTGTTTCGGATGATGAAAACACTTTGCGGAATGTTAAAAACCATGTTCACGCCAAACATTTTTACGTGTTTGTTTGTATGATTACATGAAGATATATATATTTGTGGCATAATTACGCCTTTAGCTTCGTATATTCCCCTTGTTTAGAACAAGTTCGATAATGAATATGCCGACCTAAAGGCTTTATTTTTAGACACATACAAAAGGAAAATTCCGCCAGTAAACACCCTGTCAACGGCTCGCCTACACCCAATGGAAAATCAACAAGGCCTAAATCCAATCAGAATGAGGATCGGATTGACAGTGTAATGACCCCGATACGAATTGCCATATTAATAGATGGCGGATTCTTTATTAAACGCTATAATTACCTGTATAATAAAGGCAAGACAAAAACACCCGAAGAGGTAGTAGATCATCTCTATACTTTAGCCCACTCTCATTGTGGAAAGAAAAATCATCTTTACAGGATTTTTTACTATGATTGCCTTCCTTTTGGGAAACGGGTTCATAATCCTGTCAGCAAGAAATGTATTGTCTTTGAAAATACTCCGGAAGCAGTTTTCCGTAAGAAGTTCTTTGATCTGCTAAAACAAAAAAGGAAGGTAGCCCTAAGGCTTGGGTACCTAAAGGATATGGGAGACTGGAAAATAAAATCTCATAAAACAAAGCAACTTCTAAATCGTGAAATTACCATAGACGATCTGACCGCGGATGATGTTATTTATGAATTAAGGCAAAAGAGTATAGATATGAAAATAGGGGTTGACATTGCTTCTCTTTCTCTAAAGCGTTTCGTAGATAGAATCGTTCTTATTTCCGGTGATGCAGATTTTGTACCAGCGGCAAAGTTAGCCCGAAGAAAAGGTATCGACTTTATTCTTAATCCGATGAAAGCCCATGTAGATAACTCTTTATTCGAACATATTGACGGGTTGGAAAGCCCTGTTATTTATACTAAGAAGAAGACGAATTCCGACCAGGCAAAATAATCTGTAATCTTTCAACAGAAGATACTTTACAGCATTATTTTATCAATCACCTTTCTATTCGCCTCGTCTATCTTCTTTTGGTTGAAGTTGATGTAAATATCCGTTACGGTATTCTGACTGTGACCCAGTGCTGCGGCAATAGTTTCTTTCGGTATCTCCAACTCTGCAGCTATGGTAGCCCACGTATGCCGGAGCGTGTAGGTGGTGATATGTGGAAGTTTTGCCAGGGATGCAACTTCCTTAAGGTATTTGTTGATCTTCTTCATGAATGAATGACTGAAGATGAATTGTCGCTGAAACGAGAATTGTCCATCCGGAAGCCTGTATTTCTGCAAAATCGCTTCGGCTTCCGATTCTATTTTTATACTGTAATGTGCTTTTGTCTTAGCTCTTCTGTATACGGCATACCCATTCTCGAATGTTGACAGCAGAAACAGATCCTTTATGTTTATGCCTATCAGGAAGAAGATCAGTTTTGCCATATCAATGGCCCACATCTGAGGTTCGTTTCCTTGATAGTTAAATAGTATTCGGAGATCTTCAATAACAATATTTCGTTTTCGGGTCTTCTCATGCTTGATTTTGAATCGCCGGAATGGGTAATGTTCCAGGCCTATAACTTCGTTATCTATGGCATTGTTGTAAACGGCTCTGATGTTTCTAAGGTTGATAGCTATATAATTAACAGAAAGCCCTTTAATCTTCAGTCTTCGTTCGTAATCCTCCAGCCATGAGTAGTTTATATCCTCAAACTGTAATTTGTCGGCATATATTCCTTCGATCATTTTAAGTGTGGTTATATACGTCTCTTTTGTGCTCTTTTCAATCTTCTTGTTAATGAAATCACGAAAATAAGAGTTGAAGGAAACTCGATTAGTTTCTTTCGCCGACGGAGACAAATATATCTCTTTCAGTTGAGTGGGAGTAAGAACTACTCTTTTCTTTTTGTATTCCGTTATTATTTCATCCATCCTTGCAAGCTGTTCAACGATTACGCTGTTATTCCGATGCGCATACTGCCTGTTTTTGCCTGTTGCGATCAGCAACCCTGTTTTCTGGTCAAACTCCTCACGGGTTGCATATATCCCTGTGGAGGTGTAAACCACATTCCCTTTGTCGGAAATACGTATCTTTACAGAATATTTACCCTGCCTGTTGGCTATACGTACTTCTAAAACCGATGAAACTTTCATATTTTATTCACATTATTGTTTGCAAATATGCGCAAATATATGCAAAAATACCAACAAAACAGGATAAAAAGAAGTAATAAAAAAAGAAAAAGATCATCACACTTACACGTAAAAACCTTTTAATCAGTTTGTTTTGCTTTTTCGGGATGACAGGATTTTAATATGCCGCCATCCGTCTGCAAATCGTGTACAACTATGATGATTTACAATAATATATACGATAATTAAGATTAGTATTCACATTTTACAGCATATTTTTTTACTTATGCGATACCATGGGCAACAATCAATCTCTCGTTTCCTGTCCTCTGTTAAAAAGACGTTCTACCAGTGAAGTAACCGTTTGGTTTAATTCATCATCGGCTTCTTTGTCTCTGGCAGGAGGGATGACATATTTCAGAATGTCGGTAAAAGCTTTCACGCGTTCCTTGGGTTTCAGCTTCTTTAAGTCTGCCATGACGGAATCAATGTTTTCTTCCACGAACTTGATGAGAAGTTCGCGTGTACGGCCGGTCGTTTTGTTTGGCGTGCCTGCTACTCTTCCGCCGGTCTTGATTGTTCCTTTCTTTCTTCCTCCCGTATTTCCGGTTTTCATTCCAAAGTAGAATAAAGTAGATTTAACTATGAGAAAATTATAATTTACAACATGAACAGCGAAGAAAAACAATCTTTCTTCATAACCAAAACTGTAAATTATAATTTTTATGATTGGAGCAGCTATTTCAGCAGGGGCAGGGCTTTTGGGTGGCATTTTCGGCGGTATCAAGGCTGGGAAAGCACGGAAAAAGGCACAAAATGCTATGGATCAGGAGGCAAGGGACAATACGGCTCTGTTTAACCGGGAGTATTATGCGGACAGCATGAACCGTTCGGACAATCAGGCGCTGTTGCGCAATCTTCGCGGGTTACT
>JAITVS010000173.1 GCA_031285685.1 Tannerella sp. | reverse complement strand
CAAATATACTAATTAATCATTTGAATGCCAAATAATTGAATGTGTTTGTCCTGACTTTTGCGCTCGTTTTTTTAATCTGTTAAAGTAGAAATAGAAAATAAATTTAAAATATTACATATTATGAGAAGAGATTTCAACCAAAATGTGCTGCTTTTATTTTTAAGTATTTCTTTATTTGGCGGATGCCAGGTTCCGGAAAGTAATACTAATTCTTCTGATCGTACGATCCAAGGTTCGGAAAGTGTCTGTGATGACCTATTTGAGAATTTGCCGTTTAAAATGGATAAGATAGAATGGCCGGTATTTCCTGAAAAGAAAGTCAATATCCGTGATTTTGGCGCAAAGGGCGATGGGATAACTGATGATTCCAAAGCGATTAACGATGCAATAAAATCTCTTAGTGAGCAGGGGGGAGGAATGGTCGTTATACCGAAAGGCGTATGGCTGACAGGTCCTATCTACCTGGCAGACAATATCAATCTTTATACTGAAGAGAGTGCGCTTGTAATCTTCAGTCCCGATTACAGGAAGTATCCTGTAATAGAAACTTCATTCGAGGGACTTGATACACGTAGATGTACTTCTCCGATCATGGCATGGGGACTTAAAAATATAGCAATAACAGGTGCGGGTGTTTTTGAAGGTTCGGGCGATGCGTGGAGGCTTGTTAAAAAAGAAAAAATGACGGAGAATCAATGGAAAGCACTGATTGCATCGGGAGGCGTTCTGAATGAAAAGAAAGATATATGGTACCCGAGTGAAATGTCGTATCGGGGAAGTCAGGTAAGCGATAAGTTTAATAATCCTCAAAACCTTACAAGCGATAAGGATTGGGAGGAAATACAACAGTGGCTCCGTCCGGTAATGGTGAGTATCTCAAAGTGTAAGGGTGTGCTTCTGGAAGGTGTTACCTTTCGTAATTCTCCATGTTGGTGCCTGCATCCTAATATGTGCGAGGATCTGATTGTGAACAATGTAAAGGTATTCAACCCATGGTATTCACAGAATGGCGACGGATTGGATGTGGAATCCTGTAATCGTGTAGTCGTTAAAGATTGTATCTTTGATGTGGGTGACGATGCCATATGTATTAAATCGGGTAAGGATGAAAGTGGCAGGAAGCGTGGTATTCCCTGCCGGAATTTGGTGATATACAATAATACTGTGTTACATGGACATGGAGGTTTTGTCGTCGGAAGTGAAATGTCGGGCGGAGTGAACAATATCTTTGTGAAAAATTGTACCTTTGTCGGAACGGATGTCGGACTGCGTTTCAAGAGTAATCGCGGACGTGGCGGTGTAGTTGAAAATATTACGATAGAAGACGTCAGTATGGCTGATATTATCACGGAGCCGTTATTATTTGACTTGTTTTACAGTGGGAAGTCTGCCGTTGAAGAACTGGAAGAAGGTAAGGGTGACATCATAAAGGAGGTAATTCCTGAAGTAACGGAGGAAACGCCGGTATTCCGTAATATCTCAATAAAGAATGTTTACTGTAACGGGGCACGTAGAGCAATGTATTTTAACGGATTGCCGGAGATGAGGATCGAAAATGTCACCGTCAAAAATGCTGTTATAACATCAAAAATCGGAGCCGAACTGGTGAATACGAAAAATGTAATAATTGAAAATGTTCGTATCATACCGGAAACAGGCGAACCTTTTACTGTGTCAAAATCGTCGGATGTTACTATAAACGGAGAAAAACGTTAGTTTTTGGTTTGTAATTCAGTTCGGATAAATAAGTCGTAAGTCGGATATTATTTATTGATTTGAGTGTTATGTATATAAAGAAAGTATATTTGACAGTAGTTGTTTTTCTTCTGTTTGCGGCATATGCAGCAGCGGAAAATTATCCATATCGCAGCGATGTGTTATGGGTAGCCGTGCCCGATCATGATGATTGGCTTTATAAAACAGGTGAGAAGGCTTCTCTGGAAGTCCGGTTTTACAGATACGGTGTTCCTCAGGATGATCTGATTATTTCATACGAACTGGGGGGCGACATGATGCCTGCCGATAGTAAGGGTGAAGTGAAACTCCGGAAGGGAAAGGCTGTCATTCCGATGGGTACAATGAAAGAGCCGGGGTTTCGCGATTGCCGGATGACGGTCGAACTGGATGGTAAAACATACACACATCATGTCAAGGTCGGTTTTTCTCCGGAAAAGTTGCAACCTTATACGAAGCTACCTGCTGATTTTAATGAATTCTGGGAGCGGGAAAAGGAAGCAGATAAAAAATTTCCTTTGAAATATACCAAAAAACATATTCCTGAATATTCGACGGAGAAAATAGATTGTTATTTGGTGAGATCGCAATTGAATGCACAGGGTCAGTGTATCTACGGATATCTGTTCTATCCGAAGGGAAAAGCTTCATGTCCTGTCGTTTTTACCCCTCCCGGAGCCGGAATAAAAACAATCAAAGATCCGATGCGACGCAAATATTATGCGGAAGAAGGATTTATCCGTTTTGAAATAGAGATACACGGACTGAATCCTGAAATCGACGAAGAAACTTTTCGGGAGATAAGTAACGCTTTTAACGGAAGGGAAAACGGGTATCTGGCCAATGGGCTGGACAGCCGGGATAATTATTATATGAAACGGGTCTATCTTGCATGTATTCGTTGTATTGATCTTCTGACTTCTCTGCCGGAATGGGACGGGAAAAATGTGTTTGTCCAGGGAGGGAGTCAGGGCGGTGCACTGGCCTTGATAACAGCCGGATTGGATAGACGCGTTACAGCCTGTGTAGGTAATCATCCAGCCTTGAGCGATATGGCCGGATATAAAGCCGGGCGTGCCGGAGGATATCCGCATTTCTTCACAAAAATGAAAGATATGGATACTCCTGAAAAAATAAAGACACTTGAATATTATGATGTGGTGAATTTTGCGAAGCAGATTACCGTACCGACTTATCTGACATGGGGTTTTAACGACAATACATGTCCTCCGACAACAAGTTATATTGTATATAATGTACTGGAATGTCCGAAAGAAGCGTTGATTACACCCGTCAATGAACATTGGACTTCGGAAGATACGGAATACGGACATATGCTCTGGATGAAGAAACAGATGAAATAAAAGTGATTATTTTCCGTTATTTAAGTGAAAAATTAGTAACTTTGGGGGAAAATGGAATGAGGATGATAAAAACAAAACAATGAAGAATATATAATAAAAACATAAATTGCATATTACATAAATTTGAAAAACAGATAAATCGTATGAAAGAATTAAACAAAGAAACAGCAGTGAAAACAGTACGTCCGGAACGCATCATCCAATTTGGTGAAGGTAATTTCCTTCGTGCTTTTGTGGATTGGATCGTATATAGCATGAACGAAAAAACAGACTTCAATAGTAGTGTGGTGGTTGTTCAGCCGATCGAGAACGGGATGATTGATATGTTGAACAAACAGGATTGTCTGTATCATGTGAATCTGCAGGGGCTTGATAACGGTCAGACTGTTAACAGCCTGACTCTGGTTGATGTAATAAGCCGCGCACTGAATCCTTATACGGAAAATGATGCGTTTATGAAATTGGCAGAACAGCCTGAAATGCGTTTTGTTATATCGAATACAACCGAAGCAGGTATCACATTCGATCCGGCATGTAAACTGACCGACGCTCCGGCCTCTTCTTACCCGGGGAAGCTGACTCAATTGCTGTATCATCGTTATAAAACTTTCAATGGCGATAAAACGAAGGGACTTATTATTTTCCCTTGTGAGCTTATTTTCCTTAATGGTCACAAACTGAAAGAAACGATTTATCAATATATTGATCACTGGAATTTGGGTGAAGAATTCAAGGCCTGGTTTACGGAAGCATGCGCCGTATATGCAACGCTTGTAGACCGTATCGTGCCGGGTTTCCCACGCAAAGATATTGCCACGATACAGGAAAAAATAGGATATAACGACAATCTGGTTGTTCAGGGAGAAATTTTCCACCTTTGGGTAATCGAAGCGCCGGAAGCGGTTGCTAAAGAATTTCCTGCGGATAAAGCCGGTCTCAATGTGTTATTCGTGCCGAGCGAGGAACCTTATCACGAACGTAAAGTAACACTTCTGAACGGCCCGCATACAGTACTTTCGCCGGTGGCTTACCTGTCTGGAATAGATATTGTACGTGACGCATGTAATCATGAGATCGTTGGAAAATATATACACAAGGTGATGTTCGACGAATTAATGGAAACATTGAATCTTCCGAAAGCTGAACTGGATAAATTTGCAAACGATGTACTTGAGCGCTTCAATAATCCGTTTGTCGACCATCAGGTGACTTCTATTATGCTGAATTCATTCCCGAAATACGAAACACGTGATCTTCCGGGCGTGAAGACGTATCTCCAGCGTAAGGGCGAGTTACCGAAAGGACTTGTTCTCGGGCTTGCAGCAATCATCACTTATTATAAAGGCGGAAAACGTGCCGACGGAGCGGAGATCGTACCGAATGACGCACCTGAAATTATGGAACTTCTGAAATCATTGTGGGCCACAGGTTCTACCCGGGAAGTTGCCGAAGGTGTTCTCAGTGCGACGTTTATCTGGAAGGAAGATCTGAATAAAATACCGGGACTGACCGATATGGTCAAACAATATCTGGATGATATTCAGGAAAAAGGTATGCTGGAAGTAGTAAAATCAATTATTTAATTTATTCTTTTGCATCAAGGCGAAAGAATAAACGATACAATTAATTATGAAATATATTCAAATAAATCCTGCGGATAATGTGGCGGTAGCTATTCAAAAGCTATCCGCGGGAGAAAAATTGTCGATAGGCGGAGACGATATCGAAGTAAAAGAAGAAATCCCGGCAGGACATAAAGTTGCTTTGCGAAACTTTGCTGTGGGCGATAACATCATAAAATACGGTGATCCGATAGGTCATGCTGTGAAAGAGATAACTGTCGGTTCTTTAGTGAATGAGAAAGGTATCAAGACAAATCTGGAAGGTTTGTCGGAGTATACTTACTCACCTACACAGATACCTGTACAGCCGGATAAGAAAAATCTTACTTTCCGCGGTTACCGTCGTAAAAACGGTGATGTGGGTATACGCAATGAAATCTGGATTATCCCTACTGTCGGTTGTGTAAACGGTATTGTCGGACAACTTGCCGATGCGTTGAAAGCGGAAACCGGGATTCTCGGAAATGCTGGCGATTCTTTTGGTGATGCCGGTGTGGATGCGATCGTCGCTTATCCGCATAATTACGGATGTTCGCAGCTTGGCGATGACCATGAGAATACTCGTAAGATTTTGAAAGATATGGTTCTGCATCCGAATGCCGGAGCTGTTCTTATTGTCGGTTTAGGTTGCGAAAATAACCAACCGGCGGCATTTCGTGAATTTCTTGGCGAATATGACAAAGAACGTGTTCGCTTTATGGTAACTCAGGAGGTAGACGATGAGTATGAAGAGGGAATGAAAATTCTTCGCGAGTTATACAATATTGCATCGGCAGATAAACGCGAAGATGTTCCGTTCGGGGAATTGAAAGTCGGGCTTAAATGCGGCGGCTCGGATGGTTTTTCCGGTATTACGGCAAATCCCCTGCTGGGAGTTTTCTCCGATTTTCTGGTGGCGCAGGGTGGCTGTACGGTATTGACGGAAGTTCCGGAGATGTTCGGCGCCGAAACGATATTGATGAATCGCTGTGAAGATCGGGAACTTTTTGATAAAACGGTTTCCCTGATTAATGACTTCAAAAATTATTTCATTTCCAATAACCAGCCGGTTTATGAAAATCCTTCACCGGGAAACAAAGCCGGAGGAATTTCTACTTTAGAGGAAAAATCTCTGGGATGTACACAGAAATCCGGTAGCTCGCCCGTAAAAGACGTCCTGCGTTATGGCGACAGAATTAAGGAAAAAGGATTGACTTTGTTGTCGGCCCCAGGTAACGACCTGGTAGCAAGCACGGCTTTGGCATCAACCGGCTGTCATCTCGTTCTCTTCACAACAGGACGCGGAACGCCGTTCGGAACATTTGTGCCTACAGCGAAGATATCGACCAATACCCATTTATTCGAACATAAACCGGGATGGATTGATTTTAATGCAGGCACATTGGTTGAAGGCGAATCAATGCAATCACTGGCCGAACGTTTCATCCGGTTTATACAAGAAACAGCGAGCGGCAAAAAAGTGAACACCGAAAAGAAAAACTACAGAGAGATTGCTATCTTTAAGACAGGAATCACTTTGTGATCAATTAAGAATTTGTTCCACTACGTGAACCAATGGTCGCTTTACAAAGTGAAGCAAACAGACTTTCAGTTGACAATATATGGAAGCGCGACCGAAGGAAAACAAGAGGAGCGAAGCGACAGAAATAGACCGACCTCGTGCGGTGAGCCGTTAAGTAGCGACGGAGGCGTCCAAAATCTATGCTGTTTGAAAACACCGTTTAAGTGAGTGCAGTATCAAGCTTGCTTGAATAATGCCGAGCGTAGGTGTTTCATCGTAGATAACGAAGCGAGTTACATAGATTTTAGCCGACAAAGCGTTAAGCTTAACGATGCGAAGCGCACGAAGTCTTGCTTTTTTGGTTCTTTTGTAGCAAGACAAAAGAATGAACACACACGATTTATTAACTAATAACACAATATACTGATGAAAGCATTTATGGACGAAAATTTCCTGCTTGAAACGAAGACAGCGCAGGAACTGTATCACAATCACGCGGCGAAAATGCCGATTATTGACTATCATTGTCATCTTGTACCGAAAATGGTTGCCGACGACCATCAATTTAAATCACTGACGGAAATCTGGCTTGGCGGCGACCATTACAAATGGCGTGCTATGCGTACAAACGGGGTAGATGAACGTTTCTGCACGGGAAAAGATACGTCAGACTGGGAAAAGTTTGAAAAATGGGCGGAAACGGTTCCTTATACGATGCGTAATCCGCTTTATCACTGGACACATCTGGAACTGAAAACAGCTTTCGACATAAACAAATTACTGAGTCCGAAAACGGCGAAAGAAATTTACGACGAATGTAATGAAAAACTGGCCCAACCGGAATATACGGCACGCGGCATGATGCGTCGTTACAAAGTAGAAGTTGTTTGTACAACCGATGATCCGATAGATTCACTTGAATATCATATTAAAACAAGAGAAAGCGGCTTTGAAATAAAGATGCTTCCTACATGGCGCCCGGACAAAGCAATGGCAGTTGAAGTTCCTGAAAACTTCCGCGCTTATATTGAAAAACTGTCGGAAGTGAGCGGAGTGACTATTTCTTCGTATGATGATGTAATAGAAGCGTTACGTAAACGCCATAAATTCTTTGAAGAGCAGGGATGTAAGCTTTCGGACCATGGTATTGAAGAGTTTTATGCTGAAGATTATACGGATGCCGAGATCAAAGCCATTTTCAATAAAGTATATGGCGGAACAGTTCTATCCCGTGAAGAAATATTGAAATATAAATCAGCCATGATGATCGTTTTCGGAGAAATGGATGCGGAAACTGGTTGGACACAACAATTCCATTATGGGGCAATCCGTGATAATAATTCACGCATGTTTAAACAACTTGGCCCTGATACGGGTTTCGACTCTATCGGTGAATTTAATACGGCTAAAGCCATGTCGAAATATTTTAATAAGTTGAACAGTGCCGGTAAACTGGCAAAAACAATTCTCTATAATCTTAATCCTTGTGCAAATGAAGTCATCGCTACGATGATCGGCAATTTCCAGGACGGCACGGTTGCAGGTAAGATGCAGTTCGGTTCGGGCTGGTGGTTCCTTGACCAAAAAGACGGCATGGAGAAGCAGATGAATGCACTTTCCGTATTAGGCCTGTTAAGCCGTTTCGTCGGAATGTTGACCGATTCGCGCAGTTTCCTTTCATACCCGCGCCACGAATATTTCCGCCGCACACTATGTAATCTTCTCGGAAACGATGTGGAGAGCGGACAGTTGCCGGCTTCCGAATTGGATTTCATCGGGCAAATAGTAGAAAATATCAGTTACAATAACGCGAAAAAATTCTTTGATTTTTAAAGTTTTATAAGTGTGAGTATAGCATTCGCTATTTGACACACTGTTGCAATAAAAAGAGAGTTATCCTTGCTTGGGGTAACTCTCCTTTTATATATTGTGAAGACCTGAATGCAATTGGTATCACGCAGATTTGAAAAATACTCTATTTCTGATCGGATGTCGATTTTACATCGATAATGACGCGCTTGTAACGGGTCAGGGCAGGTGTGCCGTTATCGGTAACAGCCAAAATGATATGAATTGTTCCTAATCGTTGACTGTTGGGGATGGTGAAGTGTGCCTCCTGTTTGTCAGCATTGATAATTTCGATCGGATTTCCGGTTTTTCCCGACGAGATGGTGAATGTACCGGCTTCGGGGTAATAAAACCATTGATATGAAAGTTCATCGTTATCCGGGTCGGAAGAGCCTTTCGCGCTTAACCTGATGCGGTCTCCAACTTTTGCCGTCATAACGGAAGTGTGATCCAGTTCAGGTATCGGAGGATGATTCGCTTCTTCGTAAGACTTTATGGTCCAATCCATTCTTGCTGCGAAATCATTTTGAAAAGCCTCCCGCCAGCGCCATATCGTTGCTTTGTTACTCGTATGCCAACAGTTATCGGATCCCATTACTTCATTAATGGCATCGGCCCAAAGCGGACGTGTCTCAGGCTCCAGGAACCATCTTTCCGTTCTTGGTTGATAAAATTCATACCGTCCGCCCCAGCTTCCCCAATTGGGTTGTTCGGGGTCTCCCAATCCATTTTCAACTAAGAATAAGAAGGATGGGGAATCTCCTTCCATCATAAATTTGACCATCGGATATTGGGCTCCCAGTTTACCTTTGGAACGTATATTTTTATCTAACCAGGGATTATCCACGATATCATAGTTTGCACCGCAAAACCTGCCATGAAACTTATCGCCGGCAATCCCTGTCCATGTGGCGTGATGATATCCGCCAAACGGATGATATCCGGGACTGACGACGTAGAACAATTCTTTAAACATTTTTCTGAGCCATGGACCGCTATCATCTTGATCTGAAATAGCGTAAACCCGTAGTTTGCCGACAAATTTTTTTGTCTGTTCAGGCGAGTACCTGTTTTTTATCTTCCACAATGCCTGCGCCAGACAATTCGGGCCTCCCCAGACCAAAACCCAGACAGGGCGTTCGTCATTGTTGGAAAGGGCTTGTATAATCCACTCCGATCCTTCCGAGTCCATCCCTTCACCAACTGCGTTCATGCCGAAGTCGGTTCTGCCTTCTTTTGTAATGGAATGCAGATACTCCGCCGAAGGAAATCCCGGCTCATGTTTCAATAAATGATCCCTGACGCTTCCGTACGCTTCCACAATCTCCCGGATGCGCCATGTCGCGATTTGTGCCTTTTGATGGATGGAGGTCGTCGCAATCAGCCCTTCGACATCCCATTGATTGGAATATGTCAGGAAACGAACGAGCGACATGGCATCGTCGGGTTCATTTTCGATGTCGGTTAAGACAATTATACGCCTTTTGTTTTCGGTTGAGGCATGGATCGGAGACGTAAATAAAAACGAAATACCGAATAAAATGATTGTAACCAATAACTGTCTGCTTTGTTTCTTCATGATTTGTTTTTTATTTAGTTTGCGAATTTACCTTTTTCCGTCTGAAATCTCTGCAACATTACATCAAAATAAGATAGTCGAGGGGTGAAATATTTAATTGATTCGGCGGAAATGTTGTATTTTTTGTTGTAATTTTGCATGAGGTGTCATTAAAGCATGGCTTAATTGTTAAACAGGCAAATTTTTTTATTATGAAAACACATCAATTTAGTATTTTACTTGTTCTGCTTTTTTTATTTCTTCCTTCTGTTGTTTTTTCTCAGATTAAGCTGCCTAAAGTGTTTGGAGATCATATGGTACTTCAGCAGGGAAAGAAAGTGAATATTTGGGGACGTTCGGAACCGGGGGGAAATGATTACTGTAAAATTTCAGAAGCAATCAAAAAAAGTAAAGGCCGATGATAACGGAGACTGGTCCGTCAGGCTTGATGAGTTAACCGCCACGAACAATCCTCAACAATTGATTATACAGGGGAAAAGGGATAAAATATTATTGAAAAATATCTTAATCGGAGAGGTCTGGTTAGTATCAGGACAGTCCAATATGGAATACTCTATGCATAATCATCCTCAGTATGCCAAACCGCAAAAAGGAGATCCGGATTATCTTTACAAAGAATACATAACAGCTAAAAGTCCTGTTATCAGAACATTTTATGTAGAGAAAAACCTCAAGGCAGACACCCTTCCTTCCGACGGTTGGCAAATGCTCAATGAGAAAACTTTAGCACCTGTATCCGCCATCGGATATTTTTTTGCTAAATCCCTGGTTGAAAACCTGGACATTCCGGTAGGCATTATTTCTACTTCATGGGGAGGAACACCCATTGAAACCTGGACTCCGGAGCAAGCGTATCTGAATTCTCCCATGCTGAAAAATCATGTAACCGGTCATAAACTGAATAATATAATAATCGGCGAACGGTTCGATAAAATGGTAGCGCCTATGATACCTTATTCTCTGAAAGGTTTTCTTTGGTATCAGGGAGAAACAAATGTGATTAACGGGGACGGGGAAATTTATGCGGAAAAACAGAAATGCCTTATAGAAAGCTGGCGTTCGGCCTGGGAGGATGAAAGGTTATCGTTCTATTATGTCCAGTTAGCCCCGTATACGTATTCACAACGAAGGGGAGATTTAATTGCCAGTACATGGGAAGCTTTACCTTCCTTTTGGGAAGTTCAGACATCCTGCCTGAATATTCCTTATACAGGTATGGTTGTGACAACGGATCTGGTAGATGATCCCAAAGATATACATCCTTCTTATAAATGGATTGTGGGGGAACGGTTAGCACGTTTGGCTTTATGCAAAGATTACGGTAGATCTGATTTGATATGCAGTGGTCCCACGTTTAAAAAAATGACGGTTGATAAAGATAAAATCACCTTAGAGTTTGATCATATAGGCTCAGGGCTTGTCACTAATGACGGAAAAGATCCTGATTGGTTTTATCTAAAAGGAGATAACGGCCGTTTTAAGAAAGTTCATGCGGTTATTCATGAAAACAAAATTATACTTTCAGGAGAATATAACATGAAAAATCCGGTGATCCGGTTTGGATGGGATGAAGTCGCTATGCCGAACTTGTTCAACAAAGAAGGACTTCCGGCCGTTCCTTTCAGAACAAAGACGATGGATATGGATTAAATCTTCGTTTTATGTACCTCCGACAAAAGGCCCCTCTTTATTTGTCGCAGGAAATAAAGAGGACGCCTGAAATCAGAGATGGAAATTCCTTAAATTTTTATTTTATGGATTAATTTCCTGATTGATAATTTATTGAATGGAATTCAGTGATGCATAATCGGCCGGGATAACTCTCCGGAATAGGAAATTTGCAGTTTTTCTTCCGGAATATTTAGTTTCGTATTGATCAGCATGATGTTGCGGCCGTCGGCTATGGATACATCCGGTTTTTTCGATTGAATGTTGGAATTGGCAATTGCGAATCCGTCTACATCGCTTATTGTGATTAACTTATCGCATTGGGCATTCATATTAGATATTAATACGCCGATAATCGGTGATTCCGGTATACCTGTTGCGCTGATTAATTCTGCACAATTTTCAACAATAATATCCTTGAATGAGATATTTTGATATTTAGGTGTAAGCGGAGTTATATCACGTGCAGGCAGGCGGTCAGCCAATTCGCCGACCCAACGGCGTGAGCCTAACATATCCCATTTGAATGCAGGGCCCGGGATATTCAGCCGGATGCGTTCATAGTGGAGATTTTCGCCACCACCGCCTCTCGGACGACGTGTTTTAAAATAAAATCCGTTGTGAGTACCCTCGAATACACAATCATGAACATATAAGTTCCGGATCATACCGGCCGTTTCACTTCCGCAGGTTACTCCGCCGGCTCCCTGAAGCGTATTGGAGTAACGGATCACGATATTTTCGGCAGGCCGGTTGACCCGGAGTCCGTCTTCTCCGCGACCGGATTTGATTGTAAAGCAATCATCGCCGCAACTCAGGGTACAATATTCAATCAGCACATTTCCTGAAGATTCAATGTCGATGCCATCTGTTCTTCCGTGTCCTGCACTATTTACGGTTACACCCCGGATAATAATATTTTCGCAATATTGAGGTACAATATTCCAGAATATGGATTTCTCGAAAGTAACTCCTTCCACTAAAATATTTTTGGAATTTATCGGTGCGAAAAACATGGGTAAGAAGATGGGTGCTCCGTCCTTGCCGTCATAAATTCGTTTTTCTATAGGTAATGCATCAGGTATAAAAACCTCGACGGCTGCTCCTGCCATCTGGCGTTTGTATATTTCGCAATCATCCCCGGCCGCGATCAATTTGCCTTTCCCCGTGATTGCAATATTTTCCGCACCGTTAGCATAAATGAGCGCCCCCAATGAATACATTTCAATTCCTTCATTGCGGGTGAAAACAACCGGAAGGTAATCTTTTATTTCACCGCTGAAGTAGAGCTCCGCACCTTCTTCCAGATGCAGGTTGATGTTGCTTTTTAATGTGATGCGCCCGGTGAGCCATTTGCCGGCGGGAATAATGACCGTACCGCCTCCGGTTTGACTTAATTTGTCGATTGTTTTTTGAATAGACGCCGTACTTAGTTTACCTTGTTTCGCACCATTGCGGGCGATGTTTTCCGTTTGTTCCGGAAAGATCGGGCGTTCCGGTTGCGGCATTTCGAAAGGCGCATATACGGGCGCGATTTCATTTGGCATATTAGCAGCGCCGACCTGGTTTCTTGCAGGGATATCGGCAGCAATAGTACAAACAGGATACATTGTCAACAGCACGAATAATATCAAATTTCTCATATAATTCCAATTGTGTTTTTGTTGAATAATTCTTTTTTTATTTTAGTGCAAGTACTGTTCGTGAATTTAGTTTACATTCCATACACACGCATCTTCTAACAGCTGTTTGCCGGATTTTCCTTTTACGGAAATCTCATTTTTTCCCGGTGACAAAGTGATGTTATTCCATGTCATACGATTGAGATTATCTTTTTTCGCTGTTCCGATTTTCTTTCCGTTGATGTACAATGTGGCCTCTTTCAGGTTGCTGTATACTTTGATCTGTGTTTCCGGAGTCGTACGTTCCGTGAAGCGGCGGCTGTTGATGTAAATCATCGGTTCCGGATTCCAGTTTGCTTTGTAGAAAAAGAAAGCGTCTTTTTTTATCTTGCGGTCGTAAGTAAGCAATCCTTTATCGTTGATACCGTCTTTATCTCCTTCCTTGCGGATTGCAGACTGATAATCCGCCAATATCCAGATGAATTTAGCCCACAGGTATGGCCGCTCTGAGAAAGCCGACCAATTGCCCTCATGGCAATAGGCCTGTGCTTCTTCAGGGTGGAAAGAGGCTGGAAGATTACCGTCTACAATATTGCTTCCGGCAGATTTGTTCTCGGCGTCCAACGGCCATTGATGATGATGAATACTTGCTCCGGCGCCATATTCGGAAACACCGACAGGCTTGCCGTTCGAAGTGTTTTTCATATTGTCGAAGAACTTACCTGCGGCCGGTGCCGCATCGCTGTACCAGCCGAAATATTTATTCCAACCTATTAAATCCGCACAATCCAGGTAACGCGTCTGGTCTACACAGGTAGCAAGAGCAGTCAGACGGGATGCATCGATACTTTTGAATAAGGCGTTCAGTTCTTTCACAAACGGCACGGGATCGTCTGTCTTATTCCAAAATAGGTTGACAGATATTGATTCATAATAATTTATCTGTCAGTAAGAAAAGTATTAAACCCAAGATAGGTTTACACCGGTTTTGGCAAAGGTATCTTTTTCTGC
>JAITVS010000169.1 GCA_031285685.1 Tannerella sp. | reverse complement strand
AATAGATTGAATATAATGAAAACGATGATGAGATACGGCAAAAAAGATGGGTTTTTAGTTTTGGTTATTTTATCCATCCTGTGCAGCTGTGCGGAAAAGCAGCCGGTTTTGCCTGCATTTGAATGGATGGACGAATGTGAGCGTCCTGATATATCCTGGATCCGTCAGGTCGGAGCGAGAACTTTTCCCGGTAAGGGAATTTTTTCCGTAAATGATTATGATGCGGTTGGTGACGGCGTTACTTTTTGCGGAGACGCCATACAGAAAGCGATTGACGTATGTCATGATTCGGGAGGCGGAACCGTTATGTTTGAACCGGGTGTTTATTTAACGGGTGCAGTGTTTGTGAAAAGCGGTGTAAACCTTTGCATAGGCAAGGGCGTTACTCTGCTCGCAACACCGGATAGTGTCGCATATCCTGAGATACAGACGCGTATTGCCGGTATTGAAATGATGTGGCCTGCTGCCGTTATCAATGTGATTGATCAGCAGAACGTGTCTGTCAGCGGGGAAGGACTGATTGATTGTAAAGGTGAAGTATGGTGGGATAAGTACTGGACGATGCGTAAGGATTATGAACAGCGCGGGTTACGATGGATTGTCGATTATGATTGTAAACGCGTACGCGGTATGCTTGTTTCCAACAGTTCGGATGTTACATTGAGCAACTTTACACTGATGCGAAGCGGATTCTGGGCTATTCAGATTTTATATTCCAGCCATTGTACGGTCGATGGCGTTACGATAAATAATAATGTGGACGGAAAACACGGGCCGAGTACGGATGGAATCGATATCGACTCATCGGTACGTATACTCATTGAGAATTGTACAGTCGATTGTAACGATGACAATATATGCCTGAAGGCAGGCCGCGATGCGGACGGATTACGTGTAAACCGTCCTACGGAATACATTGTGATACGAAATTGTACTTCTCTGAAAGGAGGAGGATTAATCACATGTGGAAGTGAAACATCCGGCGGTATCCGGAATGTAGTCGGTTATAACCTGAAAGCCTATGGAACATCGAACCTCCTGCGTATTAAATCGGCTCTGAACCGTGGGGGTATCGTCGAGAATGTCTATGTGACGGATGTGGAGGCTGATAGTGTCAGAACTGTTTTTTCGGTAGATCTGAACTGGAATCCGAGTTACAGTTATTCGACATTGCCGGAAGAATACGAAGAGGAAGATATTCCGCCGCATTGGAGAACCATGCTGACAAAAGTGGAACCGGCCGAAAAAGGATATCCACGCTTCCGGAAAATTTATTTGTCGAATGTAAGATCAACGAATACCGGCACTCTTATTTATGCTTCCGGATGGAATGAATCGCTGAAAATTGAAGATTTAGGTGTTTATAATGTCGTTGCAGACGCCAAATCCGGAGGCCGGATAAAATATTCGGATAATTTCCGTTTGAAAAATATTCAATTGACAACCGGCAATCAAATTGTTTTTGAAGACAATACGGGGCTTAAAGAGGAAATAGAGTATAAAGAACAATAATCCTTTTATTGCTTTCTGTAGTGACATTTGTTATTGTTTTCGATTTGTATTACTTTTGTTTGATAGAAATCAATCTGAATAATACAATGAAAACAAGACGAGATTTTTTGAAAAGGGCGGCATTTGCAGGTGTCGGTATGGCAATTATTCCGGAAATAGCCAATGCTGCGGTTCGTGAGCAAAACAAAGTCAGCCGGAAAAATATAACGCTGAAGAAAGATTCGGTTATTCTTTTTCAGGGAGATTCCATCACTGACTGCGGGCGTAAAAGAGAGTCGATCACCTGTAATAATGTAGATCAGTTGGGGAACGGATATGCTCTTTTCACGGCGACATCCATTCTTGCTAAGCAGGCGGATAAACAACCGAAAATTTATAATCGCGGGATAAGCGGGAATAAAGTGTACCAGCTTCGTGAACGATGGGAAATCGATGCGCTTTCGTTTATGCCGGACGTGCTTAGTATTCTGATCGGAGTGAATGACTACTGGCACAAACTGAATGGAAAATATAACGGTACTGTTCAGATCTATGAAAACGATCTCCGTGATTTACTGAAATATACAAAAGAAAAACTTCCGAAGATACAACTTGTGCTATGTGAGCCGTTTGCATTAAGCGGAGGTTCTGCAATTAATGACAGTGAATGGTTCCCGATGTTTAACGATTACAGGGCATCCCTGAAGAAGCTGGCCGGAGAGTTTGATGCGGTCTTTGTACCTTTTCAGTCAGCCTTTGACGAAGCGGTGAAAATTGCTCCTGCGACATACTGGTCTGCCGACGGTGTACATCCTGATTTACCCGGACGCCAGCTGATGGCCGAAACATGGTTGAAGGCAACAGGACTATAATTACTATTATACAACAAAAAACCGGACTTGCAAATCCGGTTTTTTGTTGTATAACAATTATTTTTTAAGGATAAATTTTTCTTTTGCATCAGGTAATTCCGTCCATTCTTTTCCGATATAATTCTTCGATGCGTCGACAGCTATCAGAATGTGGTCGTTTCCGCTGTTGTATCCACTGTCATGCTGGAATGCCGTTATTTGATTATCAAACTCTCCGATGTAGTTCAGTTTACCGTCTTTGGGGTTATACCACCAGACGTTTTTCTTAGTTCCGCTGATTTTACTCAAATCGATCTGCATCGGCCGGCCGGTATAGTTGTATACCAGCAGGTAGTCATTGCCGCGGGTGGCGATCGCACGGTCGTAGCGTTCACCGTTCGTTCCGGCAATAATGCTTTGGTCGGGTATCCGTCCGAAAAAGGGAAATGCCAATAGCAGGTTTTTGATATATTTCATCTGGTTAAATCCGGGATCTTTCAGTGCATCATACCAGGCTTTGGTTGCGCTGTAGCCTCCCGAAATTCCAGGGCGCATGAATTGCATAATCGAACTATGTCCGTATGTATGTCCGAAAGAGCCAGCAAAAACAGACCAATAGGCGTAACGGCGTATATCCGCATCGTTCCAGCGTTTTTCTTTCGGATCGTGCAACCCCTGCGGTATGTCTTCATAACTTGGTTCTCCGTCCAGAATCGGTTTTAGAGGCTTCATCACCAGGGCCTGTTCGACATACCTCCAATTATCCTCTTCCGTATTTTCTCCAATGCTGTAATCTCCATCCCCTTTGCGTTGCCCGTACCTGCGATGTCCGCTCTGAAACATGTTGAAATCCAGCCATTCGGCGTTATTGAACCAGGTTACGGAAGAAGTTCGTCCAAACGGATGGAATGTCATCAGGTGATTTTTATCGATGCTGCGGATCGTT
>JAITVS010000151.1 GCA_031285685.1 Tannerella sp. | reverse complement strand
CGACAAATGTCTGATGATGATATGATTGACCAAATGTTTGAACGACATTGTCGAAGGCAAAAAGATATCAATTATGCGTTTGATAAACAAGAAAATGAAATGTGTTAAAGTAGAACTATGTACAAAAAAAAGTATTTTTGCTTTTTCCCATGTTGAAAAAATGATTTTTCTACAAAACATTGACAATAACATGTTGAAAAAATGATTTTTCTACAAAACATTGACAATAAACTTATAATAAGCAAATTAAAGACAAATAAAAGAATCAAATCCACACCAGGAAAACAAAATATACACAAAACAAGTACTTCAAAGTTGTATACGGCATACAAAAGAACAATTCCGGTCATATTATTTATCGCCAACCCCTGTAAAAAAAACAATAAAAAAACGAATTAATCCAAAAAAACGAATTACTTTTGCACTGATTAATCAAAAATGGATCTAATATGGTAAAGTGTATAAATAAAGTTACAGGGGCATTAATTGCGATAATACTGCTTACATCATGCGGTAGTGTGCCATTGACAGGAAGAAAACAAATGTTACTGGTTTCCGATTCGGAAGTTTTATCTGCCAGCTTAACGCAATATGATGAATACATAAAGACGGCACCCAAATCAACCGACAAAACAAAAACAGCGATGGTAGAACGTGTAGGAAAAAAAATTGCCGCTGCTACCGAAACATATCTGAAACAAAACGGAATGTCTAGTGAAATCTCGAATTTCAGCTGGGAATTTAACTTAATAAAAAGTGACGAAGTAAATGCTTTTTGTATGCCGGGAGGAAAAATCGTCGTATACGAAGGGCTGCTTCCTTTAGTCTCATCGGATGACGAACTGGGGGTTGTACTCGGACACGAGGTCGCACATGCCGTAGCAAAACACAGTAATGAACGCATGAGTCAGGAGCTTCTGGCACAATATGGCGCCTCGATTGTCGATGTGGCATTAAGTAATCAATCTGCAGCCGTACATTCTATCGGCAATACGGTTTTCGGCCTGGGAGCACAATTAGGGGTGATGCTTCCCTATTCCCGTAAACACGAACTTGAAGCAGACTACATGGGACTTGTATTTATGACTATGGCCGGTTATGATCCGAATAAAGCCGTTACGTTCTGGCAAAAAATGTCTGCCGCTTCAGGCAATGCAAACGTTTCTGATTTTATGAGCACACACCCCAATGACAACAAGCGAATTTCAGAAATACAACGCTATTTGCCTGAAATGGTAAAATATAAGAACAAATAGATTTTTGAATATATTTTTTGTTATTTCAAAAAAAAGCTATACATTTGCAGCCCAAATTTGAAACAAAATAACAACATAAAAGATAATTAAGATGAAAAGGACATTCCAACCCTCTAACCGCAAGAGAAAAAATAAACACGGATTTCGTGAACGCATGGCTTCAGCAAATGGCCGTAGAGTACTTGCAGCACGTCGTGCCAAAGGCCGCGCGAAACTGACAGTCTCTGACGAATATTCGAACTAAAAAGGCGCCTTGCGCTACCGTATAAAACAAAAGCAAGAGTTTCCCACATAGAGACTTTTGCTTTTGTCGATTTATAAAAAACACACAAACAAATATCCGGTATAGATGAAATCTTTTTTTGATAAAATATTCAAATTACCTGTCTACATCCATATCCTGGCTGTATTGACAGTAGCATGCATTACAATCTATATCGTACTTAAAGGAATTGATTCCTATACAAATCACAACCAAGCTGTCCACGTACCGGATGTAAGAGGATTACAGATAGAGGATGCCGTGCCCTTCCTGCAACAATATATGTTACGTTATGAAGTTGTCGACTCCATTTATTCAAAAGATGTAACACCGGGCGCCATTGTAGAACTGATGCCCGAAGTAAATTCCAAAGTCAAAAAAAATCGCACCATATATATTACTATCAATGCAAAGACAGAAGAAACAGCTCCTATTCCCGAAATAGCAGACATCTCGTATCGTCAGGCCTACGCACTCCTGAAAGCACGCGGATTTATGGATGTGGAGTGGAAATATGTAACGGGAGAATATCGCGACCTTACAATCGGAGTAGAATACGGAGGTCAGATGGTAAACAGTGGTACGCGCGTACCCCTTACGGCAAAACTCATCCTTGTAATAAGCGACGGCAATATTCTTCCGCATGAAGGAGGCTCTGCGATAGAGGAAGAACCGGAAATAACAGAGGACGACGAAAGCTGGTTTTAATTATGTGTACACATTCTGAAGAAACAGAAGACTTACCCGATGATTTGTTTGATCCGGAAGAGTATGAGGGTGGAGAAACATCTTCCGGCGGAGAAAATCAGTTATACGAACATTTTCGTTTCGTCGCCGACAAAAATCAGTCACTTCTACGTATAGATAAATTTCTTATAGACCGGTTAATGAATACCAGTCGCAACCGTATACAATCGGCTGCAGAAGCTAATTGCATCCTGGTAAACGGGAAAGCGGTGAAAAGCAGTTACCGGATAAAGCCGATGGATGTGGTAACCATCATGATGTCACGCCCACGATATGAAGCCGAAATAATTCCCGAAGACATCCCTCTTAACATCGTATATGAAGACAATGATTTGCTGGTTGTAAACAAGCCGGCAGGGCTGGTAGTACATCCCGGACATGGAAACTACCACGGCACTCTTGTTAACGGCCTTGCCTACTACCTTAAAGATGATTCGCAATATGACCCGGCAGACCCGCGCCTCGGACTGGTACACCGCATAGACAAAGATACTTCGGGACTCCTTGTTATTGCCAAACGTCCGGAAGCAAAAACGAACCTCGGCCGGCAATTCTTCAATAAAACTACACAGCGTAAGTATGTCGCATTAGTATGGGGAATTCCAAAAGAAGAGGAAGGGCGAATCGAGGGGAATATCGGACGGGATCCCCGTGACAGAATGAAAATGATGGTTTTCCCCAATGGAGAGCAGGGAAAAACCGCCGTAACACACTATCGCATTCTGGAAAAATTCGGATATGTTTCATTCATTGAATGTAGATTGGAGACAGGACGTACTCACCAGATACGCGCCCACATGAAGTATATCGGACATCCGATTTTCAATGATGACAGATACGGAGGCAATCTTATATTGAAAGGGCTTCCATCATCCAAATACAAACAGTTCATACATAACTGTTTTGAAATATGTCCCAGACAGGCATTACATGCCAAAACCCTGGGATTTAAACATCCGGTGACAGGAAAAGAGATATTCTTCGATTCGGATATCCCCGATGATATGGAACAATTAATTGAAAAATGGAGAAATTATTACAGATCAGAATAACAAAATAAAATAAGCTAATTACTGAAAATGAAAAATATAGCAATTGTTGCCGGAGGAGACTCTTCCGAATACGAAGTTTCTTTAAAAAGCGCTGAAGGATTATCCGGTTTCATAGACAAGAACCGTTATAATCTCTATATTGTCATCATGAGAAAAGGTAAATGGGCAGTTAAAACGTCTGATGGAAGTACGGTCGATATTGATAAAAACGACTTCAGTTTTCAGACCGGCGGACATAAAATAAAATTTGATTACGCATACATCACAATCCATGGTCGCCCGGGCGAAGACGGACGTCTTCAGGGATATTTTGATATGCTTGGCATTTCATATTCCTCATGTGGAGTGCTTGCAGGAGCATTGACCTTTAACAAATATATCAACAATCAGTTCCTGGAAAGCCAGGGGGTACACATAGCCGACTCCATACGCCTCCTGAAAGGACAAAAAGCAGAGACAGGGGACATTATCGATCAACTCGGACTTCCTGTTTTCGTAAAACCGAATGATGGGGGCAGCAGTTTTGGTGTTACCAAAGTAAAAGAGGCGTCACAGATGCAGCCGGCGATAGAAAAAGCTTTTGCAGAAGGACAAGAGGTAGTCATTGAACGTTTTATCGAAGGAACGGAAATTACATGTGGCTGCTACAAAACAAAGACAAAGCAAATGGCTTTTCCCATAACGGAAGTTGTAACTGACAATGAATTTTTCGATTATAATGCAAAATATAACGGTGAAGTCCAGGAAATAACACCGGCGCGTATATCCGATGAATTAACAGTAAAAATACAACAGGAAACACTAAGAATATATGATATAATCGGTGCACGAGGTATTATACGTATTGATTATATCATCCCTGAGGACAATAATCCGGTCCTGCTAGAGATAAACACAAACCCCGGAATGACCGCGACCAGTTTTATTCCGCAACAAATACAAGCCGCGGGTCTCGACATCCGAGATATCATGACTGAAATCATAGAGAACACGTAGTATAAAAAAAGGTTAAAGGTTGTAGTAAATTAAAATAACATTTGTATGTTTGTAGTCTAACCGTTATAAATGATGAGCACAGATTATTCGAAATATAACTTTGATGAGATTCGTCCTTTTAATGATGACGAAGTTTATGATGCCATAGAATCGCTTGCATCTTCAGACGGATTGAAAAATGCTTTACAATATATAATGCCTGATCTTGACTGGGAACAGTTTGTCCAGGCGATGCGGATGTGTAAAACAAAAGAACAGTTTAAAACAACACTCGCATATCATGCCGTAATGGAGATCGCCAAAAAAACAACTTTCTCACTTACAATATCAGGCCGGAGCCGTATACCAAAAGACAAACCATGTACATTCATATCGAACCATCGTGATATCGTTCTTGATGCGGCCTTTTTAAATGCCCTGCTTCTTGATATAGGGCATGGGATGACACAGGTCGCCATAGGAGATAATCTACTGATACATCCATGGATAGATACGATTGTAAGGTTAAATAACTGTTTTATAGTCAAGCGGGATATTTCCGTTCGCCAATTGCTTAAATCGAGTATGCAGTTATCGGCTTATATCCATCATACAATCAAAGATTTAAAAGAATCCGTATGGATTGCACAGCGTGAAGGACGCGCGAAAGATTCCAACGACCATACACAGAACAGCGTATTAAAAATGCTTAACATGGCGGGAGAATATAAGGATAACCCCCTGCAAAACCTCATGGATCTTAATATCGTTCCGATAGCCATATCCTACGAGTATGATCCGTGTGATTTTCTGAAAGCCAAAGAGTTTCAACAAAAACGTGACAATCCGGATTTCATAAAAAGTAAACGTGACGACTTATTAAATATGGAAACCGGATTGCTTAACAATAAAGGACGCGTACATTTTACATTGGGTTCACCCATTAATGACAGATTGGCATTACTTGAGAAAAAACAACTTGACAAAAATGCACTGTTCACTGCAATAGCTGAAATCATTGATAAAGAGATATATAAACATTATCGTTTTTATCCTTGCAATTATGTGGCATACGATTTGTTACATCACAGTGTATATTTCCGAACGAATTATGACTTGCGTGATAAAATGCAGTTTGAAACATACCTGCAGAAACAGATCGAGAAGATAGATCTTCCGGATAAAGACGAGATTTTCCTCCGGACAAAAATTCTCGAAATGTATTCAAACCCACTTAAGAACCATATGGATCATATGGAATAAAAATTTAAGAACGAATATTATGGCAAATGACGAATTGAAATATAACGGAAAAATTCCCGAACCTACACTTCGGCGATTGCCCTGGTATTTGGCATACGTGAAACTGCTTAAAGGAAAGGGAGATGCAGTTGTTTCATCCACACAAATAGCAAAAGAGATCAATGTGGACGCAAGTCAGGTTGCAAAAGACCTGTCATGTGTCAATATTTCAGGAAAAACGCGTGTCGGGTACGAAATTGACGCGTTAATTGATACGCTGGAAGATTTTCTCGGATTCACCTCACAACATAAAGCATTCCTCTTCGGTGTCGGAAGGTTGGGGGCTGCACTGATGAGAGACTCGGGGCTTAACCAATACGGACTTGATATTGTTGCAGGATTTGATATACGCAATGATATTACAGGCAAAGAGATAGATAACATTCCTGTATTTCCGATGAATATCCTTCCTGAAAAACAAAAAAAATATGGAGCCACAATCGGTATTATCACCGTTCCTGTAGAGAAAGCACAGGAAGTCGCTGATTTTATAATCGATAACGGAATCAAGGCGCTGTGGAATTTCACGCCGTTCCGTATTCGTGTTCCCGAAAATATTGTCGTACAGAACACGTCCATATATGCTCACTTGGCTGTTATGTTCAATCGCATGAACGAAAATTCGAACAGCTGACAATAACATTTATTTTCACTGTGTATATAAACCGGTAAAATATTTAACAAACAGATCTCCGATTACTATTCATCACAATATCTGCTATATAATGAAAATCATTGCTGTAGGAATGAATTATGCAAATCACAATAAAGAGATGCATCATTCGTTATTATTATCAGAACCGGTTATTTTTATGAAATCCGACTCGGCATTGCTAAAAGACGGTAAACCTTTTTTCATACCCGATTTTTCGTCGGAAATCCATTACGAAACAGAGGTTGTCGTAAGAATAAATAAAGTCGGTAAAAACATTGCTGAACAATTTGCGCATCGTTATTATAATGAGATAACCGTAGGCATTGACTTTACAGCACGTGACCTTCAGAATGAACTGCGCAAAAAAGGCTTACCCTGGGAAATCTGTAAAGGTTTTGATCAATCTGCCGTAATCGGAGATTTCATATCTCTGGAAGAAACCGACAATATTCAGGACTTAGATTTCCACCTTGAGATAAACGGTAAAACGGCACAAAAAGGCAATACTTCCAATATGCTTTTTTCCGTAGATCGGATTATCGCATATGTAAGTCGTTTTTTCACCTTGAAGATTGGCGATCTGATCTATACGGGAACACCCGCAGGAGTCGGAAACGTTGAAATCGGAAATCATCTGCAAGGTTATCTTGATAATCGCAAATTGCTCGATTTTTATGTACGATAATACCTGTTCCGGACTTTCGTGAAACAGGTACAAATGAAAAGGTTATTATTAATGATGTTAAGAACACTATTTTCCATACTATTTTGCTTGATGACGTGTGCCGTTGCAAAGGCAGACGGCTCTGTTTATGCAACGAAATCCGCCCTGTCGGAAGGTAAATGGGTAAAAATAAGCGTCAGTGAAACCGGCTTTTATAAATTAACCTATTC
>JAITVS010000097.1 GCA_031285685.1 Tannerella sp. | reverse complement strand
TGGTAACGAAAGAGTTAAGAAGATTAAAGATTAAGAAAAGCATCCGGGGTAAAGTTGCCGGAACAGCAGAACGTCCGCGTCTGACTGTTTTCAGGAGCAACAAGCAGATCTATGCACAGGTAATTAACGATGTAGAAGGTAAAACAATTGCCGCTGCTTCATCATTGAAAATAGCCGACAAAGCACCTAAAAAAGAAATAGCTGCGAAAGTCGGAGAATTAATAGCTAAGAGCGCACAGGCAGCCGGTATACAAACGGTTGTTTTTGATCGTAACGGCTATTTGTATCATGGGAGAATTAAAGAATTGGCAGATGCCGCACGTAACAGTGGACTTAAATTTTAATGACAATGGCAATAAATAACAGAGTTAAATCTACAAACGATTTAGAATTAAAAGATAGATTAGTAGCAATCAACCGCGTTACAAAAGTAACGAAAGGAGGACGTACTTTTACGTTCGCAGCAATTGTTGTTGTCGGTAATGAAGATGGCGTGATCGGCTGGGGCCTGGGAAAAGCGGGTGAGGTAACGACCGCCATTGAAAAAGGAGTGGAAGCTGCTAAGAAGAACCTGGTTAAAATACCGATTCATAAAGGAACGATTCCTCATGAACAGATTGCAAAATTCGGCGGAGCTGAAGTTTTACTTCGTCCGGCATCAGCAGGTACGGGAGTAAAAGCCGGTGGTGCGATGCGTGCCGTATTGGAGAGTGTGGGCGTAAAAGACGTACTTGCGAAATCAAAAGGTTCGTCAAACCCTCATAACTTGGTAAAGGCTACATTCGCTGCATTGAACGAAATGAGAAGTCCTTTCATGGTTGCTCAAAACAGAGGCGTATCATTGGAAAAAGTGTTTAAAGGTTAAAAGGAGGAAACGAATTATGGCAAAAATAAAAATTACACAGGTAAAAAGCCGTATCGGCAGCCCGAAAGATCAAAAGAGAACTTTGGACGCATTGGGATTGACAAAAATGCACAAGACGGTAGAACACGAATGTACTCCGTCAATAGAAGGCATGGTGAGGAAAGTGAAACATTTGGTTTCCGTAGAAAAATAATTAGTTACGAGTAAAAAAATAAAAAGATATGAATTTATCAAACTTAAAACCCGCAGCAGGTGCAACTAAAACCCGCAAAAGAATCGGTCGCGGACCGGGTTCGGGATTAGGTGGCACTTCAACAAGAGGTCATAAGGGTGCGAAAGCACGTTCCGGCTACAAAAGCAAGATAGGTTTCGAAGGAGGTCAGATGCCGCTGCAACGCCGTTTACCGAAGTTTGGCTTCAAAAATATTAACCGTGTAGAGTATAAAGCAATCAATCTTTCTACCTTACAGAAAATGGCAGAAGAAAAAAGTATGTCAAAAATAGGTGTGGAAGAATTGATAAAAGCAGGTTTTATATCTTCTTCACAGCTTGTTAAAGTTCTGGCAAAAGGAGAATTGAAAGCGAAGGTTGATGTTGAAGCCCATGCTTTTTCTAAAACGGCAGAAGCTGCAATAACTGCAGTAGGTGGAACAGCAAAAAAACTCTAAGAAATTATGAGAGTAGTCGATACAGTGAAAAATATTTGGAAGATTGAGGATCTTAGAAAACGTATCCTTATAACAATGGGATATGTTACCGTTTACCTGTTCGGAACCTATGTGGTTATTCCGGGCGTTGATCCGAAAGATCTGACAGGATTGGCAGATCAGACCCGCGGTGGTCTGATGGCTCTTTTGGATATGTTCTCCGGAGGAGCGTTTTCTAATGCTTCCATTTTTGCATTAGGAATTATGCCTTATATCTCTGCCTCTATTGTTATGCAGTTGATGGCTATCGTTGTGCCGTCTTTCCAGAAGATGCAACGTGAAGGAGAAAGCGGTCGCAGAAAAATCAATCAGATAACGCGTTATCTGACAGTGGCTATCCTGGTCGTTCAGGGCTTTGCGTATCTGACAAATCTGGATATGCAGATGAGACAAATCGGAGCAACGCTTCCGGCAGGGATCTGGTTTAAGATTTCATCCATCATTATCATGGCTGCAGGCAGTATGTTTGTACTTTGGTTAGGTGAGCGTATAACGGATAAAGGTATCGGTAACGGTATTTCTTTTATAATCATGATTGGTATTATAAACCGTTTACCGCGTGCCATAGTGGAAGAATTTACTTCAAGAATGAATGAACAGGCCGGGGGGCTGGTTATGTTCCTTTTGGAAATGTTATTCCTTTTACTCGTTATCGCCGGGGCCATATTGCTTGTTCAGGGAACGCGTAAAGTTCCTGTGCAGTATGCGAAACGTATTGTCGGAAACAAACAGTATGGTGGTGCACGCCAGTATATTCCTCTGAAGGTTAATGCAGCGAATGTAATGCCCATTATCTTTGCACAGGCTATTATGTTTATACCTATTACTGTTGTAGGAATGTTTAAAGGTGGGGAAGTCGGATCTTTCTGGCAGGCGTTTATGAATAATACCGGTTTCTGGTATAATTTTGTGTTTGCTGCTTTGATTATCGCATTTACGTATTTCTATACCGCGATAACAATTAATCCGACACAGATGGCAGATGACCTGAAGCGTAATAACGGATTTATTCCGGGTGTCAAACCGGGAAAGGCAACAAAGGAATATTTAGATGGTATCATGGATAGGATTACATTGCCTGGGGCATTTTTCCTTGCTCTTGTTGCTATAATGCCTGCATTTGCACAATTAGCCGGAGTTAGTATGGGGTTTGCACAATTCTTTGGCGGTACATCACTGTTAATCCTGGTTGGTGTGATACTTGATACTTTGCAACAGGTGGAGAGCCATTTGTTAATGCGTCATTATGACGGATTATTGAAATCCGGAAGAATCAAAGGACGTTCAGGCGCAGTTGCCGCATATTAATAAAATATGATATATCTGAAGACAGATGAAGAGATCGGGTTGATGCGTGAAGCCAATCAGCTTGTCGGGAAAACCCTGGGAGAACTTGCCGGACATATAAAACCGGGAGTTACCACTCTTCAACTGGATCGAATAGCTGAAATGTTTATACGTGATCATGGTGCGGTACCGGCATTTCTGGGATATGGAGGATTTCCGAATTCCATTTGTGTATCTGTGAATGAGAATGTTGTTCATGGTATTCCGTCGGATAAAGCCGTTTTAAAAGATGGCGATATCGTTTCGGTCGATTGTGGGACTGTACTGAATGGCTTTGTTGGTGATTCTGCATATACATTTAGTGTAGGCGAAGTTTCGGAGGAAACGAAGTCCTTGTTACGTACGACAAAAGCTGCTCTTTATGAAGGAATTCGTGAAGCGCTTGTCGGCCGTCGCGTAGGTGACATCGGAAGTGCTGTTCAGACATATTGTGAGTCGAGAGGGTATTCGGTTGTCCGGGAATTGGTCGGGCACGGTATCGGGCAGAAGATGCATGAAGAGCCGGAAGTTCCTAATTATGGACGAAGAGGATACGGACCGTTGCTTAAAAGCGGAATGTGTATTTGTATTGAACCGATGATTAATATGGGTACACGAAATGTGGTTTTTGAACAGGATGGCTGGACTGTACGAACAAAAGATCGTAAATATTCGGCACATTTTGAGCATTGCATAGTAATAAGACCGGAAGGACCGCGGATATTATCATCATTTGATTATTTAGAGGAAATTGTAGGAAAGGATTTTTAATTATATGGCTAAACAAGCAGCAATAGAACAGGACGGACTGATCGTCGAGGCATTATCAAATGCAATGTTTCGTGTTGAGTTGGAAAACGGACATGAAATAACAGCACATATTTCGGGAAAAATGCGGATGCATTATATTAAAATTCTGCCCGGAGATAAAGTGCGTGTTGAAATGTCTCCGTATGACTTGACGAAAGGTCGTATTGCATTCAGATATAAATAAAAAAATAATAAAAAATAAGAGATATGAAAGTAAGAGCATCTTTGAAAAAACGTACTCCTGAATGTAAAATCGTCAGGAGAAAAGGACGTTTGTATTTGATTAATAAGAAGAACCCTAAGTATAAACTACGTCAGGGGTAAGTGTTTATTGAGAGTTTTAAATAAATAATAAATATACTATGGCGATAAGAATAGTCGGAGTAGATTTGCCGCAGGAAAAGAGAGGAGAAATAGCCTTAACCTATATCTACGGAATAGGTCGTAGTGCGTCAAATTCGATTTTAGAAAAAGCAGGTATCGATAGAGATATCAAAGTGAAAGACTGGACAGATGACCAGGCAGCCAAAATTCGTGAGATTATTGGTGCGGAACACAAAGTAGAAGGTGACCTTCGTTCGGAGATACAGCTGAACATCAAACGTTTGATGGATATCGGCTGTTATCGTGGAGTACGTCATCGTATCGGACTTCCGGTAAGAGGACAAAGCACAAAGAACAATGCACGTACGCGTCGCGGAAAGAAGAAAACAGTTGCTAACAAGAAAAAAGCTACAAAATAATAATTGAGTTATGGCAAAGAAAACAGTCGCAGCGAAGAAAAGAAAAGTAAAAGTAGATGCGTTAGGCGAAGCTCATATACATTCGTCGTTTAATAATATCATCATATCACTTACAAACAGTGACGGACAGGTGATAAGTTGGTCATCAGCCGGAAAGATGGGTTTCCGCAGTTCTAAGAAAAATACTCCTTATGCGGCTCAGATGGCAGCTCAGGACTGTGCTAAAGTAGCATTTGATCTGGGACTTCGCAAGGTAAAAGTTTATATTAAGGGACCGGGTAACGGACGCGAGTCTGCTATACGTACAATTCATAGTGCCGGTATAGAAGTTACGGAGATTGTAGATGTGACACCGCTTCCTCATAACGGATGCCGTCCTCCTAAAAGAAGAAGAGTATAATTAATTCATAATGATGAATTCCGGAAGTGTAAATAGATTGCATTCATCCTCTCGCAATCGCGGCTGCACTGACCGGGGTTTACATAAATTTAAAAACACAAACAAAAATGGCAAGATATACAGGTCCAAAAACAAAGATCGCTCGTAAGTTTGGTGAAGCCATATACGGTCCGGATAAAGTATTGTCGAAGAAGAACTATCCGCCGGGACAGCATGGTGCCAACCGTCGCCGGAAAACTTCCGAGTACGGGACGCAATTGCGCGAAAAGCAAAAGGCAAAATACACTTATGGTGTATTGGAAAAACAGTTTAGAAACTTGTTTGAAAAAGCTTCACGTTCTAAAGGTATTACCGGTGAGGTGTTACTACAGTTACTGGAAGGACGTCTGGACAACGTCGTGTTCCGTCTCGGATTAGCTCCGACGCGTGATGCTGCCCGTCAGTTGGTTTCTCACCGTCATATCACTGTTGACGGACGCGTGGTAAACATACCTTCTTATTCCGTAAAACCGGGTCAGTTGGTTGGGGTACGCGAACGTTCCAAATCTCTGGAAGTGATAGCAAATGCACTTTCCGGTTTTAACCACAGCAAATATCCGTGGATAGAATGGGAACAGTCGTCTATGTGCGGCAAGCTTCTTCATCTTCCGGAGAGAGCAGATATTCCGGAGAACATAAAAGAACAATTGATTGTAGAGTTGTATTCTAAATAACAGATTATGGCGATATTAGCATTCCAAAAACCCGATAAGGTATTAATGTTAGAAGCGGACGCATTTTTCGGGAAATTTGAATTTCGTCCGTTAGAGCCCGGCTACGGTATTACGATAGGTAATGCTTTGCGTCGTATTCTATTGTCATCGTTGGAAGGTTATGCCATCTCATCGGTGAAAATAGAAGGAGTAGAACATGAATTTGCAACCATACCGGGTGTTCTCGAAGATGTGACAAATATCATCCTTAATTTGAAGCAGGTGCGTTTCAAACATGAAGGTGATGATGTCGATGAAGAGAAAGTTACTGTTTCTGTTGCGAAAAAAGAAGTATTTAAGGCCGGAGATATAGGCAAACAGTTGACAGGCGGATTTGAAGTACTCAATCCCGATCTGGAAATATGCCATCTGGACCCAAGCGTATCGTTTCAGATTGAACTGATAATCAATAAGGGACGTGGCTATGTGCCGGCAGATGAACATGTGCAATCATCCGATGTACATGTAATATCCATAGACTCTATTTATACTCCTATTCGTAATGTGAAATATACGGTTGAAAACTATCGTGTAGAACAGAAAACGGATTATGAGAAATTAGTTCTTGAGATTTCAACAGATGGTTCTATCCATCCTAAAGAAGCCCTGAAAGAGGCGGCAAAAATATTGATTTATCATTTTATGCTGTTTTCTGATGAGAAGATTGCAATGGAGACTGTTGATACTGATAATAATGAAGAGTTTGACGAAGAGGTACTTCACATGCGTCAATTGCTTAAGACAAAGCTTTCGGATATGGATCTTTCGGTTCGTGCCCTGAATTGTTTGAAAGCGGCGGATGTTGAAACATTAGGTGAACTTGTTCATTATAATAAAAATGACTTATTGAAGTTCCGAAACTTCGGTAAGAAATCACTCACAGAATTAGATGAGTTGTTAGATGGATTACATTTGTCATTTGGCATGGATATTTCAAAATATAAATTAGATAAAGAGTAACGATGAGACACAATAAGAAAATAAACCATTTAGGTCGTACAAGCTCGCATCGTCAGGCGATGCTTTCAAATATGGCATCATCATTGATTAAACATAAGCGTATTTTTACAACGACAGCGAAAGCGAAGGCTTTGCGTAAATATGTAGAACCGCTGGTTACAAAGTCGAAAGAAGATACTACTCATTCACGTCGTACAGTATTCTCTTTTTTACAGGACAAGGTTGCTGTTACGGAATTGTTTACTGTAGTTTCGCAAAAAGTAGGCGATCGTCCGGGCGGGTATACCCGTATTATCAAAACCGGTAATCGTTTGGGTGATAACGCTGCCATGTGTTTTATTGAACTTGTTGATTTCAACGAAAATATGTTGAAGGAGACGAAGAAAGCCGCAAGCAAGACCCGTCGTTCACGCAGTAAAAAATCTGCGGACGCAAAAGTTCCGGTGAAAGAGACGAAAGTTGCAGAAGAAGTGAAACCGGTAGAAGCGGTAAAGGCTGAGGCTCCGGTAGAGGTTGCAGCAGAAACTCCGGAAACGGATGCTTCTGCAGAAGAGCCAAAAGCAGAATGAATATAAGTTTTTTGAGTTTATATATAAAAGGTGTTCGGATTTTCCGGATACCTTTTGTTTTTTTCCATGTTACCTTTTTCTCTAAAGCCGGTTATAATAATTGCATACAAAAGGGGGGGCTTACATCAAGGAAATCCGCTTGTTTTTTATAGTATAATTTATATTTTAATCATTTATCGGAAGATGTCTTTTGAATGTTTCCTTGAATGATATCAGAGTTTCGGTGCGTGATAAGCCAAGGGGCTGGAGCTTGTTATGGATAATGTTTAATAAATGCTGATTGTTTTTGGCGTATATTTTAATGAACAGGTCATATTGTCCTGTTGTATAATGGCACTCAACTACTTCCGGTATTTTCATTAATTCTTTTGTTACAACCGTGAATTGCTCCGGATTTTTGAGATATATTCCCATATATGCACAGGTCTCATACCCAATCTTCTCACTGTCCAATATAAATTCAGAACCTTTTATCACCCCGGCATTTGTCAGCTTTTGTATACGTTGGTGAATGGCAGCACCCGACACATTGCATTCCCGGGCCACTTCAAGAAACGGTCTGCGTGCGTCGTCTACTATTAAGTTCAGAATTTTTCTGTCTAAATCGTCCAATTCAAATTGTGCCATATTTGTATTTTTTTGTATTTGCAACATCAAAGATAGTTGATTTTTCAATAAACAAAAAAGAGAGTATGTTTTTTTTGACATACCCTCTTTCCTTATTTTTAGATCAGTTTTATTGTTGTCTGGCTTTTGGTTTGGCCGAATAGCTGATCTTTAATGCAAATGCTTCACGAAGAGCCTGCTTCAAGTCTGTGATAATACCCATATTGGTTTCATAGTCTCCTTTGATGGATGTTGTCATAAACGGCTGGTCCTCTTCCCTCATACTCGCTTTTTCCTGACCGATGTATGTTCCTACTTCTGATATTTCTGCAATCTGATCATTCAACTGAATACGGGTTTCATTTCCCATTTTGGCTATTAATTCCGGAGTATTAGGCTTTCCTACATAAATGAATGTAACCAAAGACTTTTTCTCTAATTTTTGAAGTTCGGTAGCCTGTGGAGAGCGAAACTGTACTTTCAGCGTCACTTCACGCATGGACGTAACCATCATGAAGAAGAACAAAATAGCAAATACCAAGTCAGGTAATGACGACGTATTTAATTCGGGCATTTCACGTCCGCCCGCTTTACTGAATTTTCCCATACTTACTATTTCTTTTTTGCTTTATCACCATAAGTCTGAGGCTCAGCCTCCGATATTCTCTGCGGATAATACTTCATCACGGCTTTTCTTTCTTCCTCGCCCAAATCATTGAACTTCATACCGAATTGACTTTTTGATACCACATCACGAAGTTCGTTGTATGCTGCAGCCAGTTCATTCTGTACATCAATATATGTCTGGTATTTTGTACCACGGTCACATTGCAATGATATCAAATGACTGTCTGTAATCATTTGTGTTCCGAAGAACGGAATATCTACAGGTTTCTTTTCCGGCAGGCTTTCCAGATTACCCGGATTCTCAATAAAT
Source organism: Tannerella sp. (assembly GCA_031285685.1). GTDB lineage: Bacteria > Bacteroidota > Bacteroidia > Bacteroidales > Tannerellaceae > Tannerella. Next base: position 15,927 of record JAITVS010000097.1, on the reverse strand, counting down.
TCCTTTGCTTTTTCTCTTAATTGAGCTAGTAAAACTTCTTCTCCACCGCACATAATACGGTTATCGGAGCTAACCATTACAGTCAATATATTCCTTTTTTTAATTTCAATGTCATCCGGTTTTTCTTTATTTTCGGGTGGACGGGGCAAAAGGCGCGGAAGCCCTTGATCCGTATCCATTGACGTCGTCAAAAGGAAAAACAAGAGTAGCATGAAGGCAATATCTGCAGAAGAAGAACCGTTAATTCCGGGAACTTTTCTCTTTTTACCCATATCTTTTCTTGTTTAATAGATTATTTATTCAAAACTTTCTTTACAGATCCCCAGATAATTGCTACGACCGATAATGTTAACATAATGTATATAGCATATATCCACATATCTGTTACTTTCAACCAACTTTCGACATTGAACTTTTGAGAGTCTGCATTTATACCACTCAACGGAGTTGCATCTCCTATAAAATAGGCGATAACAAGCAGGATCACAAAACCGGCAAAGACAGCCAAGGTCATTAATGCGCCTTTGGGGTCTGTTTTGAATTTATTTGCAAACTGCAATACTCCAAACAGAACCAAACTTATTGCACATACCGCTAATAATATATACATCCAAATAAGTAGTTCGCTTGTATAAGTCGGATTTTTGAACTGATCCACACCTACCGGGGTATCTTCTCCCCCGAAGTAGAACAGTGCAAATACAGCAAGACTTATGATAGAAACTATCAGCATTGTCCAGCTTGATATTTTTCTTATTTTAGTTACAGCCATAATCTCTTATTTATTATATTTTACATTGTACTTTATAACCAGGTCAAGTAATGTAATAGAAGCATCTTCCATCTTATTCAGGATCGCTTCCAATTTACTTAACAAGTAGTTATAAAATACCTGAAGGATAAGCGCTACCACCAAACCTCCTACGGTTGTGATCAGAGCCACTTTCATACCTCCTGCTACAACAGTAGGACTGATATCACCCACCTGTTCGATTTTGTCGAACGCCATAATCATACCAACAACTGTTCCCAAGAAACCTAAAGACGGTGCCATCGCAATAAATAAAGTAATCCAGGACAGGTTCTTTTCTAACAGGCCACCCTGTACACCTCCATAAGAAATGATTGATTTTTCAACTACATCGATACCCTGGTCAATTCTCATCAATCCCTGATAAGCAATCGATGCGATAGGACCTCTTGTATCACGTGCTATGGCTTTTGCCGCTTCCACATCACCTTTATCAAGCGCAGACTCTATTCCTTTCAATAACTTATCAGCATTGGTATCTGCAAGGTTAAGATAGATAATACGTTCCAGAACAAATGCCAGACCAAGAATTAAGGCAATTGCGACTGTACTCATGAAGTCTGCACTACCTTCGATAAATTTGATTTTAAGCGCCTGATGAAAGCTTGTCTCCGCAACCGGTGCTGCTGCGTCTTGTGCAAATACTGCTACTGAAGTTCCGAGGGCACATATTCCCAGGAATGCTTTTGTAAAAACTTTTTTCATTGTGTGTTAATTTAAATTAGTAATTCTCATGTATTATTTCTTTAATTATAAACTGATGCAGTTCACATGCAGACTCCCCACTACCGCGGAGAGAGCGGGATTCGAACCCGCGATACGCTTTTGGCGTATACACGCTTTCCAGGCGTGCCTCTTCAACCACTCGAGCATCTCTCCCTCTATAAAAGAAAGTTTCCCCCTCCGAAAACGAGTGCAAAGTACGAAAAAATTATAACATACAAATAATTTCGGTGAGAAATTTTATCCGGGGATTTTTTTTTTTGTTAAAAGATCATATTTATTCATATTAAAATGCCTCAACCTCAATGTTGTTTACCGGAATGTTAAACAAATTTAAAGCATTTTGATATGTCGACATTGCAATCTCTTCAATTGTCATCTTGTAGTATTCAGCAGCCTTTTTTGCTGTTTCTATAATGTATCTCGGCTCATTACGTTTGCCACGGTAAGGTACGGGTGCAAGATAAGGGGCGTCTGTTTCCAAAACCACTCTTTCCAGGGGGATCTGTTTTATCGTATCATGCAGTATGTTGTTCTTAAAGGTTATGATTCCGCCGATTCCAACATAAAAGGATGACAGCTTTGATATCTCTTTCCACTCTTCCGTAGTTCCGCCGAAGCAATGAAAAACTCCTCTCAGACGATCTGCTCCTACACGATGCAGACATTCCATCACTTCATTAAACGAATCACGCATGTGGATGACGATAGGCAATTGCATGTCTATGCTCCAATGCAGCTGTTCTTCAAATACCGTTTTTTGTTCTTTTAAAAAGCGTTTATCCCAATACAGGTCAATGCCGGTTTCTCCGATGGCATAATACTTCCTTTTGGCTAATGCAGATTCAATGGCTCTTATTTCTTTTATATAGTTTTCGTTGACACTTGTCGGATGCAGGCCCATCATAGGATATGCGAATCCCGGCTCTTTATCGCATAGCTTGTTTATTGCATCAATACTTCCGGAATCTTCATTGGGTAATAGTACGGATTTGATGCCGGCGGTTTTGGAAAAACGTATTATTTCCGAACGGTCGCCGTCAAATTCATTTGAATAGATATGTGTATGTGTATCAATTATGTTCATTGATAATTGTTCAGGATTCTCTCAGCATTAATAGATTACAAAATTTTTTCAATTCGGATAAAGATGCTGTGTTTATATTCAGTTTACTAAGTTCATTCATCGCAAGTTCATACAGGTTGTTTATTTTTTGCTGTGTTATATCTTTGATATTTAGTTGATCATAGATATCTGTGTATGCTTTTATTTTCTCATCCGGAGTGAACGTATTTAACGGATTTTTAAAATATTCCATTTTATCTTTTTGTTCTTTTCCGGCAAGGCTTATCGCATTGATGAAAAGAAATGTCTTTTTGTTACAAAGGATGTCGCCTCCAATATTTTTGCCGAATGTTTCCGTGTTCCCGTAGACATCCAGCAGATCGTCCTGAAGCTGGAAAGCCGACCCTATATGTATTCCGAAATTATACAAATGTTCGGCATCACTATCGGGCGCTCCTCCTATTATTGCTCCGGTCTTAAGGCAACAGGCCATGAGTACGGCGGTTTTAAGCCGGATCATCTCTATGTATTCGTCTTCGGTAACATCATTGCGTTTTTCAAAGTCCATGTCATATTGTTGCCCGCAACATATTTCGAGAGCGGTTTGCGAGAATAAATTCAGTATTTTATTCAGATGCGGCTCGGATGTTTCGCCTATAAGCTGGTATGCGGCAATAACCATTGCATCTCCGGACAGGATTGCTGTGTTTGTGTTCCATTTTTTATGAACGGTCGGTTTGTTACGTCTCTTGTCCGCCTGATCCATCAGGTCATCGTGAAGGAGTGTGAAATTATGAAAAACCTCCATGCCCAGGGCCGGTTTTATTGCCTTTTCAATATTATCATTGTAGATGTTGCTTGCAATAATAGTCATTGACGGACGTATGCGTTTCCCTCCCAATGCAAGAATGTATTTGATCGGCTCGAACAGGCACTGCGGAGACATTTCAAAGTCTATTTTACTGATTTCCGACTCAACTCTTTCTGAAATTTGTTCGACAGATAGCATGATGTTTTGTTATTACGCAAAAAAGGCTGCGTTTTTCCAGCATCCTTTTTCCAGATTAATATCCTGAATAATTATTGTTGTAACCTGAATCTAACCGGTACACTATATTTCACACGTACGGGTTTTCCTCTCTGTTCTCCCGGTTTGAATTTCGGGAGCTGCTTTAATACACGGATCGCTTCTTTATCAAGGTTCGGGTCAACCGGACGAACAACCTGTACGTCTGTAACGGAACCATCGGCATTTACCACAAATGTACATGCAACACGTCCCTGAATTCCGTTTTCCGCAGCAATTGTCGGGTAGTTAACATGATCTGAAATCCATTTGAGCAAAGCTACTTCACCTCCGGGAAATTCCGGCATTTTTTCTACCGTAACGAAAACGAAGTTATCGTCTATTACCTCTTCTTCTTCTTCAACCGGAGCAACATATGTTTCGGTTTGAGCATGCGTAGCATCGTCCTCACTTGTCAGAAGCGCTGTTTCCTCAACCTGAACATTATCTTCTACGATCGTGATAATTTCCGGTGTTTTTATAACTTCCGGTTCCGGGGGAGGAGGGGGAGGGTCGTTTTGTACTGTCGCTTCAATTTCTTCCTCATCAATGACAGCCGAAATACCGCTATCGGTTGCTACTTCGATTTCTCTTTCTCCCCATTCAAATCCGACAAAAAGAATAGCCAGAGCAATCACTAACCCCATCAGGAAGTTCAGTGATTTATCTTTTTCCAGATCAGCTCTTGGAGTTTTTTTGATTTCCATAGTTTTATTATTTTTTTTTAGGTTCAAAATTTCGTCCTTCTCTGCACAAAAATAGATGTAATTTTTTTATCTGCAAAGGAATTCGGATATTTTTTTACTGATTTTTATTTTTGCAATCTGAAACGCACAGGAACACTGAATTTTACACGTACCGCTTTTCCTTGTTGCATGCCGGGTTTCCACTTCGGCATGGTTTTTAATACGCGGATAGCCTCCTTGTCCAATAACGGGTCTTTAGAACGGAGTACTTCAACATTGCTTATTGAACCATCCGTATTGATTACAAATGAACATGCAACAAGGCCTTCAACACCATTTTCCGCAGCGATCGTCGGATAATTCACGTTTTCTGCGATCCATTTTAATAACGCTGTGTTTCCTCCGGGAAATTCCGGCATTATTTCAGCATTGACGTGTATATAGTCATCCGTAGGTTCTTCCGTTTTTTCTTCAACAGGAGGTGTATATACCGGTTGGGCCATGTCTTTGAAATCTTCCGTAGGTGCAATTTGGGCCGGTTCAACTTCTTTTTCGTTTTCAACGATTGTGAGGATGTCAGGCGTTTTAATGATCTCCGGTGTGGGCGGTTCAGGAGGATCCTGACGCGTTGGATCTATCACATCAACGATGTCGGTGAATGGATCCGGTACATAATTCGTGTTTAGGTTGAGGTATCTTTCTCCCCACTCGAATCCGGTAAACAGAACGGCAAGCGCAACAATCATCCCTATCATGAAATTGACGGACTTGCTTTTCTCAAGGTTTGCTCTTTGTGACTTCTTAATTTCCATAGTTTTTGGTTTTTTAGGTTTTAACTTCATTCAAATATAATCTGAAAACTGACGAATTGCAATTGAATTTATGTGAAAAATTGTGACTTTTATTATTTTTGATAACCTAAAAAAAAGCTTAAATGACTAATGTGTTTGTATTTAATGATTTGTCTTTTTTTTAAATTACTCCGCTTAAGTGTTGTTTGTATTACTTTACGATTTTTTTGATTGATTTTTTATACAGGATATAACTTTTTCGCATTTTTCGCGTTACTGTATATGTTGATATGGGATATGCTTTCGGAATGGCCCGGACGATATATACCGATCTATACTTGACTTTGAATGCTTTATCGGTGTTTCGTGTAACGATCATGAGGACATACAATGGTATTTGGGGATTTGTTCGGATGTGACCGGATGGGTATTTTGCCGGAAAGGAAATATTTTTTTGTGTTAAAAATGAATTATGTACGTATGAAATATATAAAATTAATACTATTAGCGCTTTGTTTGCCGGTATTTGCTTATGCTCAGGATGGTGAAGATGCGTATCTCTTTTTACGTTTTCCGACTTCTTCGCGTGTCAATGCGCTTGGCGGACATTCCGTATCATTAGTCGAAGCGGACCCATCGATTGTTTTTCATAATCCGGCATTATTGGGAGGAGAAACGGATGGTATGCTGAATGTTAATTATATGAACTACATTTCGGATGTGAATGTCGGAAGTGCGGTTTTTACGAAAGCATTTGGTGAGCGCAGTTCATGGGGGGTAGGAGCGACGTATATTAATTATGGAAGTATGAAGGAGATGACGATCGACAATGAGCAGCTCGGAACCTTTTCTGTTCAGGATATAGGTTTGCATCTTTTTTATGCGTATGATCTTTCGGAAAAGTGGCGCGGAGGTTTGTCGATGAAAACCTTTTATTCGACGATTGCGGATTATTCTTCATTTGGACTTGCCGTTGATGCCGGATTGAGTTATTTTAATGCGGAAAGTGATTTTTCATTTGGACTTGCATTAAAAAATATAGGGGCGCAATTGAAATCTTATCAGGATGAACGCCAGAGTATACCATGGGATTTACAGATGGGTATTACCAAGCGTATGGCTCATGCTCCGATACGTATATCTGTTACAGCAATGTATCTGAATCGTTGGAAGTTTGAATCTATAGATAATACAGCAATAGAAGCAGAGGGTGATACTTTTCTTGAGACAGCATTGAAGCATCTGGTTTTTGGCGTGGAGTTTATTCCGTCTGAAAATTTCTGGTTAGGTATCGGTCTTAATCCTAAGACGAAAATGGATATGAAGTTATCATCCGGAAACGGATTGGGGGGCTTTACGGTAGGTGGAGGTGTAAAAGTGTCACGTTTTAATATCGGCGTTTCCGTTGCACGTTATCATCCTTCGGCTACTTCATTAATGATGAGCCTTACAATGTCTCTTTCGGAAATGAAGCCGTGATCGAAAATCATATATCTGGCGTATTTAAGTGGCATGATTTTTGTCGTTTATATATACAAATGGAATGAATGAAAAAAATAGTTGTAGCAATAGATGGTCTTTCTTCCTGCGGGAAAAGTACGATGGCGAAAGATCTCGCCTATAGCATAGGATACGCATATATAGATACGGGAGCCATGTACAGGGCTGTCACGTTGTATGCATTGCAACATGATTTTTTCGAGGGAGGCCGGCTGAATGCTTCGCACCTGGAGAAAACGATGGGCGACATTAAAATATCTTTTCACGTTAATCCGGAAACGGGGCATACGGAAACTTATCTTAATGGGAAGAGCGTAGAACGGGAAATCCGGAGAATGGAGGTGGCAAATCGTGTCAGTTCTGTCGCGGCGTTGCCGTTTGTCCGTTCTGCACTGGTAGAACAACAACGCCGGATGGGTAAGGAAAAAGGAATTGTGATGGACGGCCGTGATATCGGTACGGTTGTTTTTCCTGATGCGGAGTTGAAAATTTTTGTTACGGCATCTCCAGAAGTCCGGGCCATCCGCCGTTTAGAGGAACTTAAGGCCAAAGGTGAAAAAACGTCGTATGAAGAAATTCTTGAAAATGTCAAAAGTCGTGATCAGCAGGATATGACGAGAGCTATTGCACCTTTGCGTAAAGCGGATGATGCAATAGAGCTTGATAATACAAATATGACTATTCCTAAGCAAAAAGTATGGTTGTCGGATCAATATAACCGGGTGATGAAAAATGATAGAGATTGAAATCGATCGGAATTCAGGGTTTTGTTTTGGCGTTGTAAATGCAATAGAAAGCGCAGAACGTGAACTGAAAAATGGAACTATGCTCTATTGTTTGGGGGACATTGTGCATAATAGTTTAGAAATGGAAAGACTCAAGCGACTTGGTTTGAATACAATAACGCGGGATGAATTGTCGGCATTGAAAAATAAAACGGTTCTATTGCGCGCTCATGGGGAGCCTCCTTTAACTTATGAGATCGCTCGAAATCGAGGTATTGATATTGTAGATGCGACATGCCCTGTTGTTTTACAATTGCAACGCCGTATCAAAGATTGTTATTACGAGATCAAGGAAACAGATGCGCAATTGGTTATATACGGTAAGCAGGGACATGCGGAAGTGAACGGTCTTGTCGGGCAGACAGAAGGTGTAGCCATTGTTATAGAGAAACCGGAGGATTTGGAAAGACTTGATTTTTCCAGAGAAATCGTACTTTTTTCACAAACAACGAAGTCCTTAGACGGTTTCCGTCAGATTGTGGATATTATTGATCGTATGGCGGAAGGGGTTCGGTTTCGTTTTTTTGATACGATCTGCCGTCAGGTGGCAAACCGGCTACCTAAAATTAAGGATTTTGTATCTAAGCATGACTGGGTTTATTTTGTTGCAGGGCAGAAGAGTTCTAATGGGAAAATGCTTTTTGACGAATGTAAGAAATCCAATCCTGATATTATATTTATATCTGAAACTTCTGAAATAAAAGAACCGTTACCTCCGGGAGTCCGTAGTGTCGGTGTGTGTGGCGCGACCTCGACTCCCAAATGGTTGATGGAAGAGGTTGCCGCACGTATAAGAGCCTTAAATAAATAAATCCGGGAATCCTCAGAATCCGGAAAAATCTTTTTTTCAGTGTTATCGGCATATATAACAAATGGAATTATACTGCCTTTGTTTATCTTGTTTTTACAGCTGACATAGCATGCAATAACCCTTGTTATCCCTATAACGTTCCTCCTTAAACAACAAAAAATCCCGGAGTTTTCTGTATTGAAGCTCCGGGATTTTCATTGATAGAATCTATTGTCTGCTATTCGCAGTCTTGTCTCGTTACTTGATAACGATCTTATGGACCGAACCGTCTTTCAGGGTCACCACATAGATACCTCTTTCAAGCGTCAGCGTCTTCAGACCCGCAGGGATCTCCAGCTTCCTGTAAAGAACCCCCGTCATGTTGTAGATACTTACGATATCTTCTTTTTCTACATTCACATACAACGTGTTCATGTGCGACCATACGCGCTGCGTGTGGATACCGTCATTGCCAACACCGCCGGCTTCCGTATCCGGATCGCTGCCGAAATAGATATCCCAGGGCTGTACAACCTGGTGCAGTGTGTATTCGTAGACACCGTCAGAGACGTAACTGGCAGCCAGCTTAACAGAGCTCTTGGAATAGACGCTCTTCGCCATTACTTCAAGGGGCGTACCACTCGCATAGCTGGCAGCAAAGGTGAAGTCCTTATGACCGATCACAAAGTGATCCTCGTCAGAGACGGGATTCGTCGTCACGCCTTCGATCGAATGGATGTGGATGTAACGCTGGATAACAGGCGTCGGATATTCCGTTACGCAAAGGTAGACGCGACCGGGTTCGGAGAAGTCGAGCGCCAGGTGATAATCACCGTAGCGCGTCGTCTGAAGCGTCAGGTTCTTTACATATTCCTTGCTTTCGTCATCACTGTCATCATAGATGAAGAACAGGTAGCAGCCCGGAAAGAACGCGTCGAAGTCGGACAATACCTGCAACTGGATTTTTTCAGACATGTAGATCGAATCGTGTACGATCAGCGTGTCTGGAGTCATCGTCCACTCGTTTTTCTTCGTGTCGGGATTGTATACCAGCTGCTGAGACATCGAGATCCGGAGGATCGCATGATCTTCCATCTTCAGGTTGTGGATTTCAAGCCGGCCCTGGTTTTCGCCCGACTGGCAGTCCGCTTCCATCAGGGAGGCAAAACCGGGGGCTAAGATTCCGTTGGCTTTCACCATGATGTTCTCGTGGATTTTTCCGTAACCGCCAACCGTCGTGGTGGCGATCACTACAAGCGAGTCTTCCCCGGGGACGCTCAGCTCGCTGCCCGGCTCCGTATGGATGTGTTTTGGGTAGATTCCGGCTTCGATGACACTCGGCATCTGGTCCGAAGAGGTCATCTTCAGCGTACCCCGGCGATCCATCGGCTGGGTCGGGTCGGTATAGAATTCCACTTTGTTACGGATCCGCAACAGGTCCGTACGGAGGCAGGCGTCAATGTATTCGCCTCCTCTTACTTTGTCGATCGAATCGGAGATGAACGAGATACGGGCATGGTTCGCTACGATCGTGTTGAAGACCGGTATGCCGAATTCATGCCTGAAGGCAACGATGATATCGCCTCCGACCAGCGGGGTGCTTTCCTTGCCGGCCTTTGAGTTCAGGTTCGGGGAGGCGTTGATGCCCTGTTCCGGTTCGTAGCAGCGCTGGTAACCCAGCTCCAGGACGGGCATCCGGCGGTCGTTCATCGTGATCGCCTTGCCGTATTCACGGTAGAACTTACCGTCATCGTCGCTGACGATTCCATGTTTCATCCCGCGGTCAACCGTTGTGTAGGGCAACAACTGGAGCGAGTTGCCGTCGAAGATTGCGCTGTCGTGGAAGATCAGGCTGTCGGCCTTCAGCGTCAGGCGGGTATTCGTTCCCTTCTGGGTGTAGGCGTCCAGTTCGGCGTGGCCGAAGAATTCGATTACGGGCGCTTCCAGCAGGCTCTTCTGGTTGTTTGTATGGATACGGGCATCGTCATGGAAGCCGATATAGGTCCATTCGTGTTCGCTGCCGCCGCAGCCTTCACAGGTCGCACGGCGTTTTTCGGGGGCTGTGCCGTCGAAGGTCGATTTCATATACAGACCGTAGCCCGAGACGCTTTCGCCTTTCAGCGTCGTCATGCCGGGAACGCTGTGAAGACCGCTACCGCTACCGCCATGGTACGTGAAAGCGGTGAACACGTCGATATAGTTCGTAGCGACTACTCCCAGACCGCCGGATTTAACCCTGGTCACACCGTCGGACAGCGTATTGAAGTTGAACGTCAGCGCGCGGGCGCCGTTGTCGATCGTTTCGCATTCGCCCGTCAGTGGGGAGCAGGTAGGAGTCTGGATGCCGTCGCTGCAACCGCGGTACATACGGTGGTATTTACGCTTCCAGCCGGTTCCGTCGTCCGACGTGCCGTTACGGTACCACATGTAACCGTTTTCGTTTACATCGAATTTAGCAAAGCAGTCAGCGATGCTTGTATGGTAGGAGGTAGAATAGTAAGGGTTGCCATTGGCGACAAGGTCAGCGCCTGCGACATCGTAAAGACCGGCAGTCAGGATGTTGTACTCAGGCTCTTTTCCGTTACTGTAACCGTAGTTCAGCATGATGTTGTCGTCAGCGCCGAAGAAAAGGCTGCCGCTGTTTTCGATCGGGCTGTATTCGAGGTCACGCACGCTGACGTCACCCCATTCGTTTGTTCTTGTGGAAGAACCGTCCATTCCCGCGTAGTTCAGGTAGTGCCCGGACATGTTCGTTACATTGAATTTATCATAGATATCGATAAAGCCTTCCCGCGTGCGGAACGTCACGTTTCCTTTGCCCGACACACCGCTGGAGAAGACATCCGTGAAGTCTACGGAACCGCCTTTGAGCATGATGTTACCCGTACGCCATTCGCCTTCGTCACCGCACGCATAAGGAACGAGCGTGTTAAGCATTTCTTCGCTGCCCGCACCCTGGCAGTAATTGGCGAAACCAGACCAGCGGACTGCGTGGAGCGTATCTTCCAGGGAACCAAGACCGGCGTCGATCAACAGGTTGCCGTTTACACCATGGTATTGGAGAGAGTCTTTGCCCCAGATGTTTCCGTTCGGTGTAGAGATTTCAGCGTAACCGCCTGTATTCTCGTTGCCTTTGGCCATGTAGACTTCCATGAAGTCGAATGTGATGTTGCCGCCGTAGCCTTTGCCTTTGTCATTGGCGCGGTTCGCAAACAGCGTCGTGTTCGCTTTCCCGGTCACCTTGTTCTGGCTGAAGCCCTGGTAGCCCGCCTGGATATATAGGTTCGCACCGCTCGTATTCGTGTTCTGAACCGTACTGTTGAAGTCGAACAGGATCTTGTCAGCGCTGTTGGCGTTGCTGCAATCGGCTGCATAGCCCAATACGATATGCCCTTGGTGGATGCCCGGGCCGCCCGTCGTACAGTTGTAGGGAACGTCGCAGGAGGCAAGGGATTTGTATTTGTCTGTCGTGATGTAGACGCTGCCGTTATCCGTCAGGTTGCTGTAGCTGATGTCACGCGTCAGGATCGAATCGAAGGAAGCCATGTAGAACCAGCCGTTCGAATCGCTTGCGTGGTGGACGCCCTGGTAATCCAGTACGTCATGCAATTTGATATCGATTGCCTCCATCCGTACCACGCCTTTGCCCTGGTGGTCGAAGGTGATCTTCGCACCGCCCGGATAGCTACCGTGCAGGTAAGGGTCGCTCTCGATGTTTCCGTTCAATGCTGTCAGCAGGATCGTGCTGTCACCGTAATATTTGAAGTCCACCGTGTTGAATGCCAGGATACTTCCGTGGCCGCTTCCGCCTGTGGTAAAGGTATTGTCTTTTGTATCCGAATTGGATACGTTATAGCCTAAGTTGGTAGCTGCTTCGGTTGTTTTGCACAACAGGTAGTTGCAGTTTTCCTTCTGGTGTCCGGCCTGCATCGTGATGCTGCTTTCGATTCCAAGTCCGGCTGCACTGTAATCAAACAGGTAGGGGGCATGTGTTTCGATGTGACGGCCGGCCGTGATGGTCAGGTTGTCTGCGGAACCCAGTCCTGTGTTTGTATAGTTGAAAGTGATATTGGCATCCGCCTGGTTTTCGATATCGCGGGAGGCCGAGATCAACGTCGGGCCGACACCGTCGTGGTTTATCGTCAGGGTTTTTGTGTTTCCGAACAGGATATTGCCATGCCACCGGTCGTTTGTGTAGCAGTTGGTAAAGCCGCAGGGGGTGCCCAGGGCGTTGCCGGCCTGTAATAACAGGTAGGATGAGTCGGCCGGACTGATGGTAAATTCGACAGCTGCACCTATTATCTGGTTGATCGCTTCCAGGTTACCGGTTTCGGCATACAGCATCGTGGTGTCTACCAGGTCGCCGCCTGAGGTATAGCCGCTACCGGCCAGCGAGTGTTTGAAGTCGCCGTCCAGGTAGATCGAGTTATAGGCGCGGATATAGGTGTCGACCGAATCGGACAGGGCCGGGGTCAGGTTGATTTCCGCATTGCCGCCGAACCAGATATCGCCGCCGGTCGCGCTAGCAGACCGGTTGGCTTCACGGTTTGCATAGCTTCCGTCAACACAGGCGCCCGGGATGGCCCAGCTTAAAGGGGCATTGATATCGGCTGTCGGAGAGAAATTCGGGTAACCGGCCTTGATGGTCAGGTCACCGTTCGAGATCGTACCGGTCATGTTAGCGGTAAAAGTGCCGCCGAAGGCTGCTGTTTTCTGTGCTTCGAACAGCATGGAGCGCTGGCCGTCATGGGTCAGGGTCACATCGCCGTCTACGCGGATGTCCTGTCCGGCCTGCATCATTAATTCTCCGCTTTCTACTTTGGCGGCCGTATTGGTAAAGGCGAAATCGGTGCCTACCAGGACGTCGTCATGGTCCGAGCGGAGCAGGACAAGGCCGTATCCGGTTTTTGTTCCGTCATAGGTTGCAGTGAGGCTTCCGTCAATCCGTACGGCGCCCGTATTGCATGACAGGTCGTTGAATCCGCGGTTATCGCCTGTCGTTCCTTTCGCCCAAACGGTCAGGTGGGACGAGTCGGCATTCGTGAAACTCAGGTCTTTCTGCACATAGATTACATGATTGTCCGAAAGTATTTTTACTTCATTGTCTTTTGACAGTGCGAAAGACGGGGACTGGTCGTAGAATTTAACAAATCCCTGGGACTGGATATGCAGATCGCCCGCTCCCGCTGCTGCCGGGAAGGCGGCATTCAGGCTGGTGACACCGGCGCCGCTGAAATAGATTCCGCCATTGCAGCAGAGGGTGCCCTGTCCGTTCCCATCATTGATGATATATAGGGGCATCGAGTTGTTTGACAGGCTGAATACCGGGGCGAGTCCTCCTACGCCGATCACGATTGAATCACAATCAGTCGTACATCCCGAACGGAAGTTCTTCAGCATACCGCTTGAGTAGATATGGAATTTATCCTGGTTCGTTGTGCCCGGACCGATTTCGATGATACTGGTGGTATCGTTGCCGTCGAAGGTGCGGGTATGGATATTGGTTCTTCCTTCGTATTCTCCTTTCACCCCATAGACGGAAGCGGTTGTTATGGAGTACGGCATCGTACCGGTGGCGGTCAGCGTGCCGGTTTCGCGCGGATGAACGTAGCCCCAGTTCAGATTCTCCACTTCGGTATAGGGGTTTGTACCGCCCGACAGATAAACGTCTGCCTGGGCAGCCGGGAACAAAGCGCCGGGACCTGTTCCGGCGGCATCGCTATACAGATAACCGTATTCCAACGGGTTAGGAGCCTGGTAATAACCGCTATCCTGGGTATGCAGCATCAAGGCATCGCCGCCGATTTTAAGGCGGAAGTTCGACCGGTCGCCTTTATAGTCGTTGGCACCCGGGAGGACCAGCATGGCATCGGTTGCCCCGGTGCCGGCCGTATTCAATGAATACTGGCTGCCCGTTGCGTCGGTTACATCCCCTGTCACACACACGTCGGAACCGTCCAACAATCGTACGGCGGCGTCAACCAAACGGTTGGACGGAGTTGTCTGAATTGTGTCAAATTTCACATTGTCACGGTAGTAGCTCACCCAGCCGCTGAAGTGACAGCAACTTCCCGGATTTATCGCGTGAAGCAACACATCATCAGTATTTGTGATGACACCCTGCATATAAGCAGCATACCATTCTACATCGCCTACTGTTACTGCGTCCAATGTATTTTGTCCGGATAGAAGAACGGTTGTCGGACGATAATAGTGCGCTGCACTTAATACCCCGTCATACTGCCCAATATTAGTATGGACTCCGGGGATTGCATACAACAATGGCTGGCCGTTATCTTTCGCCGTGGCGTCTTTCGTTGAGGTATATAGCGTATCTGCTGTTGCACCGTTAAAAACAAAGGCATTCGGGAATGACCATGCCTTTGGGTTGGCGTGGTTATTGAATATTGTTACATGATATTCATCTTTATCAGGATCTTTAAAGGGCCAATAGGCGGCGCTAATACCCGGTTGTATTGCAAGAACATATGCACTGCTAGCCCAGCTTGTATAATTAGGAGAAGTTCCGGCGAGTGCCTTAACTTCAGTATAGCCGTCCGAAACCGTAGGATTTGGAGGCACAGTTCCTGCCGAATTCAGCAATAAGGGATCTTTGGCCGCATTGTAAGAAAGTGTTGGTATATATAGGCCTAATTGGTTAGAGGTTCCCTGAGCGAGTCCGGGGCTACCTGCGTTATATGTACCATCAGCGGGACCACAAGCGGCAACACTCACATTGAACGAAGCCTTATTTACTGTATCGGGCTTTATTGTTCCTGCTTTGTTACCATGTCCTTGTTGATAAAATCTCACTTCTCTCAATGCACCGGTTGCAAGTCCGTCCATATCCGCAATAGCAATTACGGCATTTTTTGAAAAATCACTACCAACTAAAATCGAATTCGAGTGTAAGCTCCCATTACCTGGCCAGATAACAGTCTCAGCATTAATAGCAGAAGACTCGCCAGCACCAAAAACAAGGTTTACATCGTTTTTTCCATGAATAGTATCACGTTTGTGAGGATTAGCTGTCGGATTGGAAATCTGGCCTCTCCGTAAAGTCATCTGATTCGTTAATGTGCTTTGTTTTGACGGATAATGAGGATATTCTGGTACGGACTGATACTGAACATGTGATCCGTCATCACCGTGATTAAAACCGCAGGAACATGATATTTCGTCCCCCTGAGTTTTCGGCAACAACACCCCCTGTTGCGCGAACATTGTTCCGCTACAGAACATCATAAATGATGCGTAGCTGATCAAAAGTAAATTCCTTTTTCTCATATAATCTGTTTTAAAAGTTAATTAGCTTCTTAGTTTTGTATTGCATGTATTTAAAAAACACTACTACACCTTTAATTTTTGTAGACAAAGTATAAAACGGCACAAAGGTAACACAAACTTTAGATAACACAAGTTAATAATCATATTATTTATGTTCTTTTTATGAAAATTATCTTAAAATATATTTATACACTTTTCCGTTTCTGCCCTTTTTGTCGACACTACTACATGATCAATATTAAATAAGGACTGCGATCATTTTACTTATCTGATTTTCAGATCCGGATTCACATAAATAAATTATTTGTTCTACTTTAACAGATTAAAAAAACGAGCGCAAAAGTCAGGACAAACACATTCAATTATTTGGCATTCAAATGATTAATTAGTATATTTGCGGTATGGATAGAAAAGCAAACAAG
>JAITVS010000080.1 GCA_031285685.1 Tannerella sp. | reverse complement strand
CTGTCAGGATTTTCTTGACAAACAGCCTTTGGATCAGTTAAGTCAGGAGACATTCTTTAAGAGTAAAAGTGATATTGAGCAGGGGCTTGTTCCCACTTACCTCCGGTATCGTGCTACAGTAATCGGAGGTATGGGGAGTGGTAACGGTTCTGCGATGGATCTGGAAACATTAAGTGATAACGCATATTCAGGATCCGGATTTCAGAGTTTGCAAAACATAGCCCAGGGAGGTATGACTTCCGCAACGGGAGGAGCTGTCACTGCTTTATGGCAGAATGCATGGGAAGGTATCGCGTATTGTAATTTCTTCTTGGATAACCTTGAAAGGCCGGAAGTAAAATCCCTGGTCAGTGAAGCGGAATATAAAAAATACAGAGGGGAAGCGCTTTTCAATCGTTGTTATTTTTATTTCCTGTTGATCCAGAATTATGGGGATATACCTTTGGTGCTGACTACAGTTACTATGGATATGCCTTATATGGGTATGCCGCGTGATCCGGTAAGTAAAATCGTAACTCAATTATTGTCGGATATGGATCTGGCGATCGAAGGATTGCCTTTGACTGCATATACTGACGGGCATGCTGTGAAAGGATCGGCCGTTTTACTGAAAACCCGTATTCTGATGTATAATAAACAATATGCGGAAGCTGCTGCTACTGCATATTCACTGATCGGAAATCCTTCTAATCCTCACCGGCTATCCGATGATTATTCGGGAATCTTTTTCGGAGATCAGGAAAACAATCCGGAGATATTGTTTTCTGTGTGGTACGCCTCCCCGGATGATATGCATCAGTTTGATCAATACACAGGCAGTCGTATGTCATGTTATCCGTTATTTGACCTGGTAAAAGCATATGAAGAAAAATCTCCCGGCGTTAAAGATCCGCGCCTTCATATGACAATTTTTATGGTAGGTGATCCCTGGGTTATGTATAACGGAACAGGAGAAAAAACATTTCAATATACATCAAAAGACGCTAACGGTGGACCGGATATCATCCTTGATCCTACGATCTATACTTACTCGGCCCAACAATTTCCTCCGCGTAATGCTACTCCCAGAACATCGGAAGGTAATATTCCGGTAAGTTCTTTAGCATGGAAGAAAGGAGTTGACAGAAGTTTGGTACAGGCAAGGGATAAGATCAGCTCACAGCACTGTGTATTGATGCGGTATGCCGATTTATTGCTGTTATACGCAGAAGCGATGTTTGAAGCAGGGGAGGGTTCGGATAGCAGAGCGTTGAAAGCTCTTAATGATGTCCGTGAAAGAACAGGTGTGGAAATGCCTCCCAAAACGGAATTGACAAGGGATATAATACGCAATGAGCGTCGTGTCGAGTTAGCGTATGAAGGCATTCGTTATTATGATATAAAACGATGGGATATAGCGAAAGATATTATACCTTTGAAAGATCCCAACCCAACGATAGCCAAGAAAGTGAAATGCATCTGGGATGGTAATTTATGGCCTATTCCCCAGAATGTCATGAATATTATGGCTGATGCGGGTTGGGAGAATAACGATCCGTATTAAACGGCTCGTGAAGTTACAGGAAACTTATATTTAAAGGATGGTTCTTTGCAGAAATGTTTGTAGTATTGTTTCCGGACCGACTTGTGAAAACCGGTCCGGAAAATTTAAAAGAATGTAAGTATATGAAAAAGAGCATGAAAATCAAAGAATTAATGAAACCATTTTTAGCAGCGCTTTCCCTTGTTTTTATACTGGGTGGCTGCGATGTGAACAAACAAACGGAATCAACCTGTCTGAAGTTATGGTATGATTCTCCGGCAACTGTATGGGAGGAGGCTTTACCGCTTGGTAACGGTCGTATTGGGGCTATGGTATTCGGCAATCCTTCGGACGAACTGATACAGTTGAACGAAGCTACATTATGGTCCGGATATCCCAGGGACGCGAATAATCCGAAAGCTGCCGGTGTCCTGCCTGCCGTTCGTAAAGCAATTAACAACGGAGATTATACAAAAGCGTCGGAGTTATGGAAGGCCAATGCGCAGGGACCTTATACGGCACGATATCTACCGATGGCCGATTTGCATCTGAAAATGCATGCTTCCGGTGAAATAAGAAATCTGTATCGTGATCTGAATATTTCCGATGCGCTTTCTGCCGTTAGTTTTGAAAAGGATGGAGTGAAATATAAAAGGACGGCTTTTATCTCTTATCCCGATCAGGTGATGGTTATTCGCCTTGAGGCCGATAAAAAACAATCTCTTTCGTTCGATGTTTCTTTAAATAGCAAATTGCAGTACAGAACGGAAGCCTTAGGGGTGGATTGTCTTGTATTAAAGGGTAAAGCTCCCATGCATGTGGCGCACAGGGCTGATGAGCCTCAGCAAATTGTATATGCTGAAAATGAAAATGGAGAAGGGATGAACTTCGAAGTTCATGTGAAGATTATTGCGGAAAGCGGAAACACCGGAGCGGAAGGCAGTGCGTTGTGTGTGCGGGATGCCGACGCTGTTACTATAATCCTTTCTGCGGCTACCGGTTTTAACGGATTTGATAAATCTCCGGGATTGGAAGGAAAAGATCCTTCTGTTGAGGCTGTTGCCAATCTGGAAAAAGCAATTAAAAAATCATATACGGAGTTATTGAACGCTCATATAGAAGACTATCAGTCATTGTTTAATGCGATGTCTTTGTGTCTTGGGAATGATCGTCCGGAAAAAGAGGCTTTGCCAACGGATAAACGATTGGAACTGTTTGCTTCTGAGGACAGCGATCATGGGATGGTTGTTTTGTATTATCAATACGGCCGTTATCTGACGATCGCATCTTCGCGGGGAAACGGCCGCCCTTCCAACTTGCAGGGGATCTGGAACCCTCATGTGCAACCGCCCTGGGGCTCGAATTATACAACGAATATAAATACGGAAATGAATTACTGGCCGGCTGAATTGACCGGTTTGCAGGATTGTCACCGGCCGCTTTTCGGTTTCATCAAAGAGTTATCGGTTAATGGTAGAAAGACTGCCGAAATAAATTACGGCATGCCGACAGGATGGTTAGCTCATCATAACTCTGATGTATGGTCGCAAACAGCGCCGACAGGTAATTATGACATTGATCCGAAAGGTTCGCCACGCTGGTCGTGCTGGCCGATGGCGGGTGTCTGGTTCTCCCAGCATTTATGGGAACATTATGCATTTGGTGGTAATAAGCAATTTTTACAGGAAGAAGCTTACCCTTTGATGAAAGGTGCGGCTGAGTTTGTCCTTCAATGGCTGCAAAAAGATAATGAAACAGATTATTTGGTAACAAATCCGTCTTCCACCCCTGAAAATCTGTTTAAATACAAAGGTAAGGATGGGAAAGAAAAGACCGGAGATATCAGTAAGGCTACAACGATGGATATGGCGATGATATGGGATTTGTTCACAAACTGTATTCAGGCTTCCAAAGTGCTGAATACAGATGCAGACTTTCGTAAGACGCTGGAAGAAACCAGGGATAAGCTATACCCTCCTCATCTGGGAGGAAAAGGGCAACTGCAGGAATGGTTCAGGGATTTCGAGGAGGTTGATCCGCAGCATCGTCACGTATCTCATTTGTTCGGGTTGCATCCGGGAAAGGAAATACTGCCTCGCGTAACACCCGAAACAGCTGCTGCGGCTAAACAAACTCTTGTGTTGAGAGGCGACGGAGGCACGGGTTGGGCAATGGCCTGGAAAATCAATTTCTGGGCGCGGCTCGAAGACGGAAATCATGCTTACTTAATGTTAAAAAATGGGTTGAAGCATGTGGATGCATCGGCCGAAATGGCGGTAAAGGGAGGAGGTACGTATTCAAATCTGTTTGATGCGCATCCGCCGTTTCAGATAGATGGTAATTTCGGAGGTACGGCCGGGATCACCGAAATGCTTTTGCAAAGTCACGGGGGCGATATCTTTTTATTGCCGGCTTTGCCTGATAACTGGAAAAACGGTTCGGTAAAAGGATTGAGGGCCAGAGGAGGCTTTACTATAGATATGGAATGGCGGGAAGGAAAGCTGACAAAGGCAACGGTTCACTCTTTACTGGGTGGAAATTGCCGGATAAGGAGTTTGGTGCCGGTCAATGCCAACGGGTTTGAAATACAACCGGCCGGAGGTGATAATCCGAATGAGTTTTATTTCAGGGGGAAGGCTCCGGAATTAGTCAAGGCAGGCAATGCTTCTAAACTGCAAATACCGGAACTCAGAGAGACAACTGTGTTCGATTTTTCTACGGAGAAAGGAAAGACATATGAATTACAACAACAAACCATGTAATACCATGATGAAAAGAATAGCTTTATATTTGCTTTTCCTGCTGGTATTGTACCCGCTTCGGGGACAGACAGCTACAGAAGGGAAAATATTTAAAATCAGTACCGATCATTCGAATCTGATCCTGATGGCGGGCAATGACAATCTGCTGTATCAGTTGGGGTATGGTGATCCGGATGCCCCGGCGTATGCAATTCCGGCGAGGGGAATACCGCGTGAAAAAGAGTTCTATCCTGCCGCGGGTAACGGCTTTATAGCAGAGCCTGCTCTTGAGGTTGTTCATGCAGACGGAAATACTTCGACAGATTTGTATTATCAAAATCATGAAACGGAATCCGTTGATGCGAATATTGATCAGACCGTGATCCGCCTGAAAGATCCTCAGTATTCTTTTTATGTCGATTTTTATATCAGATCGTATAAAAAGGAAGATATTCTGGAAATGTGGACGGAGATTTATCATCAGGAGAACGGTAATGTCACTTTATACAAATATGCTTCCGCCTCTCCCGTATTTTCGGCGAAAGAATATTGGCTGACACAGTTCTGCGGAAACTATAAGCGTGAAGCAACAATTGTTGAAGAGAAACTGTCGGCTGGAATTAAAATACTGGATTCCAAACTCGGAGTAAGGGCTCACCAGATGCGTATCCCTTCGTTTATGCTTTCACTTGATCGGGTGGCTGATGAAGATGAAGGAGAAGTTTATGCCGGATCGTTATCCTGGCCGGGGAGTTTTCAACTGGCATTTGATCTGGACTGGAATAACGGCTTACGCGCGTTATCCGGAATGAATCCGTATATGTCCACCTATATTTTAGAGAAAGATAAGAAATTTAAAACACCTGTTTCCATATGGACATATAGCCGGTTGGGAAAAGGACAGGCCAGTCGAAACCTGCATCAATGGGCTGTTAATTACACAGTTCGCGACGGGCGGAAAGATCGGCCGACATTGCTAAACAACTGGGAAGCGACTCATTGTGATTTCGATGAAAAGAAAATCGTATCTTTATTTGACGGAGCGAAAGAGATCGGAATCGAATTGTTCCTGCTTGATGACGGCTGGTTTGGGAATGGCGAATACGCGCGGGATGATGATAAACACGGATTGGGAGACTGGGCTCCGGATATAAAGAAACTGCCGAGTGGATTGTCTTATCTATGTAAAGAAGCAGCTAAACGGAAAATCGGGTTTGGCATCTGGCTGGAACCTGAAATGGTGAACCCAAAAAGCTTATTGTTTGAAAAGCATCCTGATTGGGTGATCACTCAGCCAAAGCGTGCACCTTTATACGGACGCAATCAGTTGATACTGGATCTGACCCGTCCCGAAGTGCAACAGTATGAATGGGAGGAGATTATTGATAAAACCCTGCGGCCGAATCCCGGCATATCGTATGTGAAATGGGATGCCAACCGCTATGTAACCCAACCGGGCTCATCGTACTTAGCTCCGGATAAACAATCACATCTGTTGATCGATTACAATAATAATCTGTTAGGCTTGATGAAAAAGACAAAGGATCAATTTCCGGATGTAATGATGATGCTTTGCGCCGGCGGAAGCGGACGTACGGATTATGGAAGTATGCAGTATTTCCATTCGTTCTGGCCCAGCGATAATACGGATCCGCTGAAGAGGGTTTTTATTCAATGGGGATTTTCACATTTGTTTCCGGCAAATACAATTTCCGCTCACGTAACACGCATGGGAAAGCGTCCCATGAAATTTACTATCGATGTGGCATTGAGCGGGGCCTATGGGGTGGATTTGGATTTATCGAAAGTGACGACAGGAGAAAGGGAACAGATCCGGGGCAGCGTCGAACTGTACAAAAAGAGCCTGCGCCCGATTATTCAACAGGGAGATCTGTATCGTTTAAGCTCGCCTTACGAAAATCCGTGCGCGTCGCTGAGTTATGTCTCCCGGGATAAGACAAAAGCTGTTGTTTTTGTATATCAGGTAGAAGACGGACAGAATGGGATAATCAGATTGAAAGGATTGGATCCTTCTAAAGAATATACATTGAAGGAATTAAATCCGGAACCCGGAACATCTTCCGCCTTTGATATGGATGCAAAAACGGTTTCGGGCGAAGAACTGATGAGGGATGGGTTTTCTCCTTCATGCAGCAAACAGCTTGAAAGTATGGTTATCGGGTTGAATATAAAAAATTAAATATGTAGTCATATGAAGAAAAGTTTATTACTGGGTCTCATCGTTATATCAGGGATTTTTCACCTGAATGCACAGCAGGATCGCTGGAAAATAACGGAGACCGGCGCGATAGAATGGGATATAGATAAGCGTTTGCCGCATCATGATCATATTGAGATGAGCGGACAGCAACTTTCGGTGGTGCTTCGCTACGGGGTGGATGCCGGCGGAGCTTTTGCGGTAAACCGTTCGCTTGTTTTTCCGATGCTCCGGATGCAGCCTGTGACCCGTACGCAAGCCAATCTGAGGCAACGCATAGACATCGATATTCCTCAGATGGTTACGGTCATGGATATGAATCCGGAAAATGAAAAAGTCAGTAAAATAACATTAGACGGTTTATTGAAAGTCGAAAGTACATTTGATTATATGGCCGGCCGGAAGAAAGTGGAAAAAGGACTGGAATTGACGCGTATCCATTATCCGTCGGCCGTATCGTCTTACTACCTTGAGGAATATACATTCCGGAACAGCGGATCTGATAATATGGTCCTGCGTCTGCCCGATCTGAAAATGGAATATTTTATTCCGGCCGCTCAGACGCTTTACGGGGATTATCTGATCGATGTGAACATCTCGAAGAAAGGATGGTTTGACCTGAAACCGGGAGAAGAACTCTCCTTTTATGTGCTGTTTTCGGGCAGAAAAGCGGATTTGCCGGCGTTTGCATCCGTGGACATCGACGGGGAACGTGCTGCACGTCAGTCATTGATAAAAGAATGGTGGTCGAATCTGGTTCTTGATACGCCCGATCCGGTATTGAACCGTATGTTTGCTTTCGCCAAGATCCGTGGCGCCGAAAGTATTTATAAGACAAAAGGCGGATTTATGCACGGCCCCGGAGGCGAAGCTTATTATGCCGCTATCTGGGCGAATGATCAGGCCGAATATATCAATCCGTTTTTTCCGTTTTTAGGCTATGATGTGGGAAATGAGTCTGCAATCAACTCATTCCGTCATTTTGCACGTTTCATGAACTCCGAATATAAACCTATTCCAAGTTCGATCATTTCGGAAGGAGCATCCACATGGCACGGGGCAAAGGATCGTGGCGACGGCGCGATGATTGCTTACGGAGCCGCCCGTTATGCTTTGGCCCGGGGCGATAAGGCGGAGGCCGGAGAGTTATGGCCGTTGATAGAATGGACGCTGGAATATTGCAGACGCAAAGTGAACAGCAAAGGGGTGGTTGCTTCCGACTCGGATGAACTGGAAAACCGTTTTCCGGCAGGCGACGCCAATCTTTGTACATCGGGATTATATTACGATGCATTGATCTCTGCCGTTTATCTGGGAAAAGATTTAGGGATGCCGGCGAGTCAGTTGAACCAATATAAAAAAGAGGCGGAAGCCTTACGAAAAGCGATCGAAGCACATTTCGGCTATCAGGTGGAAGGATTTGATACGTACCGCTATTATGAAGGAAACGATGTGCTGCGTTCATGGATCTGCATTCCGTTGACAATGGGAATCTATGACCGCGCCGAAGGTACGGTTAATGCATTATTCTCGCCCCGGTTGTGGACGGACGACGGTTTGCTGACTCAGGCCGGAACGGAAACATTCTGGGACCGGTCTACCCTGTATGCTTTAAGAGGTGTGTTTGCTGCGGGAGATACCGAAAGAGGATTGGAATATCTGAAAAAATATTCGGAAAGGAGGTTATTGGGCGATCATGTTCCTTATGCGATTGAGGCGTG
>JAITVS010000076.1 GCA_031285685.1 Tannerella sp. | reverse complement strand
ATTAAAGAGGATGATCTCCCCACTATCAAGAAAAAATTTATGAGCACAAAGGGTATTGTTATTGATATCAGAAACTATCCCTCTTGCAATGTTGTGGATAATCTGGGACAATATTTTGTGTCAAATGCCACACCTTTTGTGAAATTCACAGGGGGAAATTCTGATAACCCCGGAGAATTTTTATTCTCCGCCCCCCGCTCAATTCCCAAATCGGAAGAAGACACCCTCACCTATCAGGGGAAATTAGTGGTTATTGTGAATGAACGCACACAAAGCCATGCGGAGTTTACAGCAATGGCATTTCGTGCCGGAAATCACACAACCATTATCGGAAGTCACACAGCCGGAGCAGATGGAAACATATCGGAAATTGTTCTTCCGGGTGGATTAAAAACATGGATTTCCGGCGTTGGGATATACTATCCTGATGGCCGTGAAACCCAACGTATCGGAATTGTTCCGGATATCGAAGTGAAAACCACCATAAAAGGGATTAGGGAAGGACGTGATGAACTTTTGGAAAAAGCTATTGAAATCATTAAACAGGAATAAGGCCTATATCAAAATGACGTCGTTGGATCGCATTATACAGACGTTGATTATTAATGGTACTTTAACAGAGCCGTCCGGTTTATTTCACGGAAAGACCGGTATTGCAGTATTTTTCTTTAATTATGCCAGACAAACAAACAATAAACTGTTCCATGATTATGCAATAGATTTGATAGAAGAAATTCAGCAGCAAATTACGGTTACGGTTTCAGCCCGCTATGACATAGGACTGGCAGGTATTGGCGTTGGGTTTGAATATTTTCTGCAAAACGGATTTCTGGAAGCAGAAGACGATAATATCTTTGAAGAATTCGACGCCCGGATGTATCGTGCCGCGATGTATGAACCATATCCTGATTT
This sequence comes from Tannerella sp., assembly GCA_031285685.1. Classification (GTDB taxonomy): domain Bacteria; phylum Bacteroidota; class Bacteroidia; order Bacteroidales; family Tannerellaceae; genus Tannerella. Next base: position 2,011 of record JAITVS010000076.1, on the reverse strand, counting down.
AAGCCTTGGAGGAGGATTAACAGGATGGGGACGCTATTTTATTTATCGCCTGCGTGGCAGCGGGCATAAGGGCAACAAATTGCACGAAGCGCTCGTGCATGTTACGGACGAGATTACACAAAAAATAGAGCAAAATACAGTACCGGAAAATGAACAACCGGATGTATACCGCTTTTTTTGTGATTTGACAACACTGCCCGAATATACTAATCAACACCATTATTCATTACAGCAATGCAAGGAATGGGAATGTATTAGCAAACCGAACGTACAAAGCCTTTTTCCCTACTTAGGCAATTTACAGCGGCTTCATGTTTGTCAAAATTATTTCAACATAGACTTATCCGAAAAAATCGGACAAGAATGGAAGAAATGGGAAGAAATGAACAATAATTTTCAAAGGGACATGGGCATGTTAAAGGGGTGGGCGTCCGAAGGATTGTTGTATCTGACGTCTGTTCACCCACACGATATCTCATGGTTTAATTTATTGTAGACATGATCAATCTATATATTTTCAACGAGACAAGCCGCGCAGCTGTTTATGGTATAGGAACTTATATCAGGGAGTTGACCACTGCATTGCAGGGTTACAACATAAGTATCTGTGTGATTCATTTGCATTCCGACAAACCGGAAAACGAGTTGAATGAATCGGATACCATCCAGCACTGGTATATCCCCGCTCCTGTCTACTGGAATGCATCCTTGGACTTGGATCGACAGAACGAACTGTATTATCGGAATGTGGCATACTTGCTGCAATTACAGATTAAAGATACCGAAAATCTGGTGTTTCATCTAAATTACATACAATGTCGTCCTCTATCTGAAAATTTGCGACGATTTTTTTCCTGCAAAATAATACTTACCATTCATTATCTTGATTGGGGTTTTAGGCTGTCAGGAAATACTGTGCGATTCAGACAAATTTTAGTTGTGCAAGAAACAGATCAGGCTGATGAATTCAATAAATCAATCATCGAATCTTACCGGAAAGAAAAAGAACTATTCGAAATGGTAGACCATATTATTTGCCTTTCGAGAAACACACAACAAATTTTACAGAATGACTATTGGATAAAACCCGATAAAACAACCGTCGTCTACAATGGATTGACCGGCGGTAACTCTACCTTAGATAAGCCTGCGCTACGAAAAAAATACCATATCCCTGATATTCCGATCATCCTTTTCGCAGGACGTTTAGACGACATTAAAGGATTGACATGCGCATTACAAGCTTTTAAAACAGTACTCAATACGCAACAATGCCATATTATGATTGCCGGTAACGGTTCGTTTGACAAGTACATGAAGGAATGTGAAGACATCTGGATGCACGTTACCTGGACAGGACTGATTAGCAAAGCCAAACTCTATGATTTGTACTCCATTGCCGATATAGGCATTATGCCATCCTTTCACGAACAATGCAGCTACGTGGCCATCGAAATGATGATGCATGGTGTTCCGATAATTGCAAGCACATCTACTGGATTAAAAGAAATGGTAGAGGATGGAATTGCCGGTCTGCATGTTCCGGTGGAAGAATATTCTGACAGGGCGGAAATAGACAGTTCACAACTTGCAGAAAAAATACTGTATCTGTTACAGTACCCGAAAGAACGGAAACGCATGGGTGTAAATGCGCGTAAGCACTACGAGGCGGCGTATGGTGTCGAAATATTTCGTAAGAATATGTTGCATTTGTATGAATCATTATTTATTTCGACGGGCTTGCCCTAATTATCAAAATTATTATCATATTTTACACATCAATGAGCAGTAATGTTTTAAAAAATATTTCAGAAATATTAATGCGGCATAGTGCCGCTATTTCCAGTCCGGGCCTCCTATATGGCAAAATGGGGCTTGTGGTTTATTTTTTTCATTATGCACGATATACGGGCAACGAATTATTCGAAGACCATGCGATGCTATTGATGGACAATATACAGGAGCAAATATTACTACATCCAGACATCAGTTATGCTGACGGTTTGGCAGG
>JAITVS010000073.1 GCA_031285685.1 Tannerella sp. | reverse complement strand
CCCTCTTTGCAGTTGGCGAACGGGGCGGCGCCGTATGTCTGTTGTTTTTTTCATCGGTGGTGACATTCACAAAACCTCCGGGGTTTAAACGGCTGGTACTTCCGAATATTTTTCCTGTCATCAGTTTTGAATGGGTTTCGGGATTCAGGCGCTACCTTGTCATTTATTTGCTTCTCCTTGTGTTGTCCTTTCTTCCACTTCCGCAATCTATTAGCTTGATATTAATTAGCGTGCATACGCTTGGAATATTAATGTTTTATAAATATGCCGAAGATTTCAGTTTCATCCTGGCTTATCGCACACAACGGTCATTTCGTGGTTTTATTAACCACAAAACTGCCCGACTTTTATTATTCTACACACTCACATTATTGCCTTTTCTTATAGCTGCAACTGTTATGCACGGCTGGCATTATTGGCCGTTTTGCATACAAATGCTATGCGGTGGTTATTTCAGCATCGTCTTTTTGGCTCCGATAAAATACAGTGTTTATCCGTCTGGTTTTTTCATCGAATTGTCATTGATATTGTGGTGGCTGTATGGTATACTTTCTGCATTTTTCCCTTGGTGTATGGTGTTAATGATATTTTTGATACCTACATTCTTAAATAAATCCGAATCACATTTAAGACGATTGTTATGATTGTACTGGATAATGTCGGCATTGAATATACTCGTGGTAAACCTGTTATCAATGGGCTAAGCTACACTATGAACGGCGGCGAAATTCACGGCATTGTGGGTAGCAATGGAGTTGGAAAAACAACTTTATTGCACGCTTTGTCTGGATTGTTGCCATTTAAAGGTTCGATAATGCACGATGGCCTCACATTGAGAAATGTGGCATTTTTACAGGCCGATCCTTATTTTTATCCGCATCTGTTAGGTGCGGAATATTTGGGGTTTTTCCAAGCGCTAAATCCAAAATCACATATTCACTATCGAACGCTGAACAAACTATTTGAGTTGCCTCTTGACCAAAAAATGTATGTTGAACACTATTCGACTGGAATGAAAAAGAAACTCGCGCTGATGGCTGTTATTTTACAGGACAGGGATGTCATTATACTCGATGAACCATTCAATGGCATTGATCTTGTTAGTAATATTTTGATTTCTAAATTACTCAAATCCCTTTCGCAAAAAGGAAATACCATCATTATCACCTCTCATATTTTGTCTGTCTTAACAGATATATCTCATAGCGTCTTGTGGTTGCATCACGGAAATGTTTACCGCACATACAAAAGGGAGCAGTTTAAAAATATTGAAACTGAAATTATTGAACTTGAACTGGCTGACAAATCACATATCCTGAATGAAATTATACTAACATGAACTGGTTTTCGGGTTTCACACCAACTTTCGCCAACATTTACCAAAATCTACTGCAACTTACCAAGACTTAACCACCACCAACTGAGTATTCCACACCTTTGCACCGTCAAAAATACAGGTGCAAATGGACAGTAAAATCATTTTAGCCGGATTGGGCGTAGCCGCGATAGCGGGCTTCGGAATTTTCAAAGGGCTTTCGCTGAGCGAAACGGCCTCCAATATCCGTGTGAGCCTTGCCTCGCTGCCCAAAATCCACAAAATCCACCTCAGGAGCATCAAGGTATCCGTTGATTTGCGCGTGGACAACCCTTCAAAGGAGCACATCTCGGTAAAGATACCTTCGGTGCGGCTTTCGTACAGGGGCAAGCTGCTTGCATCTACCGCCATCATCAATAAGGATCACACTATCGAACAGATGCATTCCAAAATGTCGTTTTTGTATCTTCTTGCATTTCAAATCGATTAGTGATGATTCGCAGTCTGGGAAGAATTTATGATTGGGACACAAAGAGCCACAGAGAAGCCACAGATAATCACAGAGGAAGCGCTTGGCGCTTTTGGAGAATCAAAGAGAGGGCGCTGGGCGCTTTCCTCTAAGGCGCCAAGCGCCCTCTTTGTGGTTCTCAGTGTCCCTATCATTAATTCTTCCCAGACTGCAAATCATCACTAATCAATTTGAAATGCAAGAAGATACAAAAACGACATTTTGGAATGCACCCAATTAATATCAAATAAGTTTTATATTTTTATTTTATTTATCATGAACAGATTAAAATTGACAGAAGTAGGAATAGTCGAGTTGGAAAGCAATGTCCTTCAAGGAATAAATGGAGGGTATCGTTTGCCAGAAGAGGGCGAGCTGGGTTATGTTGATCCGAAAAAGAGTTTCGCAGAACTAACTCCCGAAGAATGGAAATGGCTATTTATGTGTTGGTAAATAGCAAAATTCGAAATTGAGTAAATCTGGCTAAACTGGCTTTCCGGTTTAGCCTTTTGTTGTGCGCCGTGCATGATTGATTAACCTGGTGGTGCAAGTCCACTACGGGGGTAGGTAGCGACCAACTGTTAGTCGCAGGCAAAGGCATCCATCACGAGGTGGAATCGGAAAGAAGCTGTAAGCAAAATTCCGGTCTGAGGAACACGAACATCCGATAAGGCCTATGCAGCATGTATCACACAAAACGAAGTCCGAAAGCTATCCGGATGCTGCGGGATAAATGATGCGGATGTATGAAAATGTTTGACGGAGGAAGTTTTTTATTCCGTACTTTTTTCTGAACGGAACACCACTACTTTTGCACTTGATTTGAACGTTCAATCGTAGTTAATTTGCTTGATGTGGATGATTGGCCATCGGAAGTGTCGAGTGTAGTTTTAAATTTGTGATTCTTTTTATTATGAACAATTTAGATTTGTCCACTTTGGGAGTGGAAGAGTTATCGTACCATGATGTTGAAGCAACAGAAGGAGGATCACTTCTTTTAATTGCAGGAATGATTGTAGTAGGTCTTGTGCTTAGCACACAAGACGCAAAGTAGTCAACGCGAGCCTTGATTAGGCTAAGTTATGGAAATAGCTTAGCCTTTTTCGTTGTTATGTTCGTACATTATTTTTCAAATTTATTCCGCATCGTTTACCGTGGAGTTAAAAAATTGGGAACCGGAAGATGTTTCTTTCTATTTCTTCT
>JAITVS010000054.1 GCA_031285685.1 Tannerella sp. | reverse complement strand
TATAGCAATAATGATGGTTGCACGCCAGCGTCCGAGAAAAAGAAATACGACAAGCACAACAAATAGTAAAGCATAAAGCACCGTTTCCGTCAAACTACCGATCGTATTTCTGATATTATCCGAAGTATTCACAATAACGCCAAGCTTTACATCACTCGGTAGCTTCTCCTGCAAACTCGGCAACTGTTCGCTCACCTTATTGGCGATATCCATCGAGTTAGCTCCCGATTGCTTCTGTATAATAATCATAGCGCCCTTAACGCCGTTATTATAAGTCTCCTGCGCACGTTCCTGAACCGTGTCTTCTATTTTTGCCACATCGCGTAGATAAACATTGGCGCCATTGTATGTACTGACAACAATATCGCGTAACTGTCTTGTATCTTCAAATTCTCCTTTCACACGCAAAGAGTAAGTCTGATTTCCGATATCAAAATTACCTCCCGGAATATTCCGGTTTTCGGCTCCGACAATTGCACTGATGCTTTCAATTGTCAGGTTATATGCTTCTAATTTATTCGGATCACAATATACATATATTTCACGCTTAGGCGCACCGGCAATCGAAACGGTTCCTACTCCCGGAATACAGGCCAACGGATTTGCAACCCCGTCATCCAGTATTTTATATAATGCAGCCTGACTCTCTTCCGCCTGCACGGACAGCAATAAGATCGGAATCATATCCGTACTGAACTTGAAGATAATCGGATCATTCACATCATCCGGCAATGCGGACTTAACCATATCCAGTTTATCCCGGACGTCATTTGTCAACACATCAATATCATATCCGAATTCAAACTCTAAAGTTATAAGGGAGAGGTTCTCCGATGATTTGGATGTGATATGCTTCAAATTACTGACCGTATTAAGCGTATTCTCCATCGGACGGGACACGTTATTTTCGATATCCGATGCACTTGCACCCGGATATGATGTAAATACCATAATCGTATTTGTCTCTATATCCGGAAGCAAATCGATCGGCAACCTGCTTAATGAAAAGAGACCGAATATCACTATCGCCGCAAAGCATAGTGAGGTCATAATCGGTTTTTTAACCGCACCTTCGTATAGACTCATTTTTCTTAATTCTTAATTGTTACTTTCCAACTTCTTATCTTTCAACATCGACGTCCAGACCGTCCAGCAAACGAGACTGACCGGCTATCACAACCTGAGAATTATTGTCCACTCCGGATATCAATTCATATTCTTCGCCCATACGGCGACCCAGCTCTACAACCTTTCGATAAACTTTTCCATCTTTGTAGACAAAGACATAACGCTCGCCCGAGCCGGATTGTTTTACGACCGATAGATCCGGAACAACCACATGATTCAACGTACCGAAATTCAATGTCACACGGGCAAACATCCCCGGGCGAACCCGCATGTCCTTATTGGCCACTCTTACCTCAACAGGAAACGTACGCGTAGTCGGATTAATGGTCGGATAAACCAGATTAACTGCTCCCTCAAACTCTTCTTCACCGTACACATCCACTTTAATCTTCACCGACTGTCCTTTCTTTACCTGTGTAAAATAGGTTTCGGACACATTAATCATCAGTTTTACCGGCATAATCTGCTCTACGGTAAGCACCGGAGCCGCTCCGCTATACATATCCCCATTATCATAGTTACGTGCCGTAATAACACCGTCAATCGGACTTAACAAAGCTGTATTATCAAGCATATTTTTAAAAGCTGTTTCTCTCACATCCAATGTCATTTTAGATGCTTCCCATTCAGATTTGGAAACACCTCCGATTTTATATAATTCTTCAATACGCTGAAACTCCGTATAGTGATTATCAAGCTGCAGTTTAAGTTGCTTCAGGTTAGCTGCATCCATCTGCACCAGCTTTTGTCCTTTCCGGACACGGTCTCCAACCTCCACATAAATAGTTTCAATGCGGACAGGCGATGACGGCGCGATATTGTTTGTCACCTCTGCCTCCACGGTAGCCGTATATTCACGAATCTGGTCAACCGGACGTTCTGTCACCAAAGCCAGTTTCACTTTCGATTTTTCCTCGACTTTTGCCGCCGTCGTTTCGGCTTTTCCTCCGGAGCAAGCACTTAGCACAGATATTGCCGCAAGTGCCATAAGTTGAAATTTTGTTTTCATCATCTCTTATATTGTTTATTTATTTTGTTATTTTATCTTCTTTTCCCAATACCTTTTCCAGATCAGCCTTAGCTGTCAGATAATCATATATAGATTGATTATAAGTAAGTTGAGCCTGAGTTAACGCTACTTCCGAATCATTCAGTTCAAGTATTGTACCATTCCCTATCTCATATCGTTTCTGTGCAATAAGACGCCCTTTCTCTGCCTGAAAGACACCTTCTTTGTTACTCAGTACCTGTTCGCTACTGGCACTCATATTATCCAGATAACTACTCATTTGCATATAAAGCATACGCTCCGTATTCAGACGCGTTTCTTTTAATTGCTCTATCTGAATTTTCGCCTGACGCACTTTTGGAAAATTACTACCTTTAAACAAGGGAATACTCACATTCAATCCGACCATCGAATAGGGAAACCAATCGTAATTTCTAAATTTAAAATCGTTATTAAGTGCTGAATAAGTAAAACTGTACGAAGCTCCTACCGTTGGCATAAAATTCGTTTTCTGCAATTTCAGGTTTTGTTCAAGCATGTCTGCATTTAACTCCAATTGCTTTAAATCGCTGTTACTGGTAAGATTCAGCTCATTCATCTGGCGTTCAAACATTTCCCGCTCATAATCTGCCAGATTCCCTTCAATTTCAATCTCTGTTTCCTGATCTAATCCCAACAGGACTTTCAGCTGCAGTTTGGCGAGACTCACGCCATTACGTGCAGAAACGACATTCGGTTTAAGGCTACGGACCTGAACGTCTGCACGAATCTTATCGTACTCACTAACACTTCCCAGTTTGTATTTTTCGTTTACGATATTGAAATTTGCTTCTGACTGAGCATAACTCTTTTCAAGCACTTCATAACTATCCTGCGTCAAAAGCAATTGATAATAAGCTTTCGTTACCTGATTCACCATATCTAATTTAGACGAACGAGATTTTTCCACTGCAAGTTCGATATCCGTATTCGTCATGTGAATGCTGCGATACAACGCCGGTGCAAAAACCGGAAGGCTAACCGACACACCTCCATTGTATGAATTTTCGGAACCGACCTCAATACTCGTAGATTGTCCATCCATTGACATAACCATTTTTTGTTTTTTGATGGTACGCGAATAGGATCCGGTCAGATCTGCCGATGGTAAAAGACCATAAACAGCCTCTTTATTGGCTGCTTTCTTCAATTCGATCTCTTGTCCGGCCACAATAATCGTAGGGTTGTCTGATAAGGCAATTTCAATCGCCTCATTAAGATTGACCCGCACCTTTTTTGAAGACACATCACCGCCAGAGGTAACTGACTGCAATGTATCATTTGACAACATACCGGATGATTTTTCCGCTTTAATCTCCGGAACAAATAGATGGGCGCATACTAAAACGCCCAACATCCATTTCATCTTTTTACTCATTAACATCATCATCTTTTTTTTATAATATATTTTTCGTAGCGTAACTCACTATCATTTTTTTACATTTTTTCGGGAATAAAACCCTTCTTGTACCTCTTCTTCGTAATAAATTTATCTAAAATATCACGTCCGGCATCAGTAGATATACCACGTAAGAATATAAAGAAAATTGTATTATGGACTTCTTCGTGTGTATACTTGGTAAAAATACCCTCCGAAGATGCCGGTTTGCTCATTTGTTGCTGAGCCATTAAGGATATCAGATCATAATCTATATCCGACATGAATACAGACTCTTTTTCTCCACGTTTAAGTAATTCTATGATTTTATTTAAAAATACCCGCTTTCCTTCCAATAATATTTGAAACGCTTTCGGATAACGTTTTATGTCCTCAAAAAAATCATCACACAACCATGTCTGTTTTTCCATTAATTTTTCATTAAACAATAACATCGCTTCCAATGCCGTATCCGACCTCTTCTCAAACAATCCTATCTGCTCGGAAAAAGGCTCGCGTATTTTATCCAATACTTCAATTAATAATGATTCTTTATCCCTGAAAAAATCATACAATGTACGTTTGGATACGTTGGCTTTACGCGCAACATCATCCATACTAACACGTTTTATTCCATTGCGGGAAAACAAATTAATGGCAGCTGTCGTTATATGATCCTTAAGAGACATACTAAAAAAAACTAATACCTGTAAAACTTATAATTTGCACTTGACTACTCAATGATACCAAAAACAGCGGCAAAGATATAGCGTATAAAGTAAACCAAAAAGGTGCAAGCTGTTACACAATTAGTCAATATCGAAACAATTTAATGTTTTATATCGATCTGATATCAAAAAAAACAAAAAAGAATCGGCAAAAAGGAAACTTACATAAAATATAATAACTATATTTGCGGGCACAAAGGTACAAAAATATTATCAATGTCTCAGATTGCCCATACATTAAAAACAATAAAAGAAGCTGTCGCTTCGTATGATAATTATCAGGATGAGGTTATGATCCTGGAGTTTGACCATACATCTCTGGATGATTTAAAAAGTTTTGCACCATTAAACCCATCACGTTTCGATTCGGTTATTTTAATCGGTGTATCAGATGGAGAAATGGAAATACAGGTAGATTATATCACGTATAAAGCAGGTAAAAATTCACTGGTATTAATCATGCCGACCCATATTACCTTTTTCACAAAAGGAAGCAATAATCTAAAAGGATGGGTATTAACTATCTCAAAATCATATATAACAACGTTATCATTTTCACAACAGCAACAACCGACTGTTATTTCTTATATGCAGCTTAAAAAGAACCCGTTGACAGCCTTTGAACCGTATGAATATAAAAGTCTATATTCCAGTCTTGATTTTGTACGGGGAAAAATGCGCAAGCCGACTCATTTATTCTATAAGGAAACAATTAACATCGCATTAAAAATGTTCTTTCTTGATCTGGGAAATTTATATTTAGCCAAGCGGGAACATTATATAGCCCCATCCCTTTCACGCCAGGAAGAATTATTTATAGATTTTCAGACTTTACTAAGGGAGCATTGCAAAAAACAACATGATGTAAAATTCTACGCCAACAAACTTTGCATTACAACACAATATTTATCATCCATATTAAAGGAACAGAGTGGTAAATCCGCCAGTCAGTGGATACAGGAAGCACTGATGATCGAAGCAAAAGGCATGTTGAAAAGTCCGCGAATAAACGTACAACAAGTAGCAGACGAACTGAATTTTCCCGATCAGTCCACTTTCGGAAAATTTTTCAAAAAACACGCCGGTCTTTCTCCTTTGGCTTTCCGGAAGTCATAAGAAAATAAAGAATGGTAAATAAAATGAAAAGATACATGAGGATCTATAAATAAACTATTGCATATAGTAATTATTTTCACATCAGGCGTTTGTTTATCCGCAATGGCCAGAACAATCAACATCCGGTATATTATAACCTAAGGAAAGAAGGATACAAAATATTTGCAGAGCCATTGTTTTTGATTAATTTTGCAGCATTATTCATAAAAACAAAAACGATCAATGGGAGGTTTTTTCGGAACAATATCCAAATCTGTATGCATCAATGACTTATTTTACGGTACTGATTATAATTCACATCTCGGAACACGCCGTGGCGGTATAGCAACATTAGACAAAGGTACTTTTCACCGTTCTATCCACAATATTGAAAATTCTTATTTCCGCAGCACATTTGAAAATGACTTAGACAAATTCAAAGGAAATTCGGGAATCGGAATCATAAGCGACACCGACGCGCAACCAATTTTTATGAATACGCATCTGGGCAAATTCGCCATTGTAACGGTTGCCAAAGTCAACAATCTCGATGAGTTAGAACAACATTTGCTGAAAAAGGGATATCACTTCTCCGAATTAAGTTCGGGAGGAATCAACCAAACAGAATTAATCGCTCTGCTTATTAATGAAGGGAGTACTTTCAAGGAAGGGATTGAAAATGTCTTTGATAAAATAAAAGGATCCTGTTCCATGTTGCTGTTAACCAACGACGGCATCATTGCCGCGCGGGATAAATACGGAAGAACACCTATTCTGATCGGCAAAAAAGAAGGTTCATATGCCGCATCGAGCGAACCGGCCGGTTTTCCAAACCTTGATTTTGAACTGGATTACAATATGGGGCCCGGAGAAATCGTATTGTTGACAGCCGACAGTATGACGCAACTCCGCAAACCGAATAATAAAATGCAGATATGCTCATTTCTGTGGGTTTACTACGGTTATCCCGTTTCTACATACGAAAATATAAATGTTGATTTCGTACGTTATGAATGCGGTGTAAGTATGGGCAAAAACGATCCGACCGAAGCAGATTTTGTTTCGGGTATTCCTGATTCCGGAATAGGTATGGGACTTGGTTATGCCGAAGGGAAAAACATTCCGTACCGCAGAGCAATCGTAAAATATACGCCTACCTGGCCAAGAAGTTTTACGCCGACAAACCAGGATGTAAGAGATTTAGTTGCCAAAATGAAACTAATTCCCAACAAAAAGTTGTTAGAAGGAAAACGCGTTATATTCTGTGATGACTCGATTGTGCGTGGTACCCAATTACGTGACAATGTAAATATCCTTTATAAATTCGGAGCAAAAGAAGCGCACATGCGTGTTTGCTGCCCACCTATACTTTTCGCATGTCCGTTTGTCGGATTTTCCGCGTCAAAATCACATCTGGAACTTATCGCACGCAGAACAATCAAAGAGCTTGAAAACGGAGATGATGCCAAAGATATTGACAAATATTCGATTACCGGAACGGAACAATACAACCGGTTAGTGGAGTGCATCCGGAAAAAACTGAATATTACGACACTTCAGTTTAACACAATGGAAAATCTGATCAAATCAATTGGCTTGCCAAAGGAATGTGTTTGCACACATTGCTATGACCAATCCAGTTATTTCTAATAAAAAAAGAATACACCAATCCGTTCAGGATAGTGTATCCTTTTATTTTTATATATCTGACTTCATACGTTCATCCAGTAATTGTTGGGAAGATGCGCCCCAATAGGCGCAATCGAGTTCGAAGAACGTCGATGTATAAGGAATAGTCAGGTTACTTTTAATGATAACGACACGAAACATTTTACTTACCTCATCGAGACGGGCAATGAGTTCTTCATGGGAAACGGAGTTGACGCGATCACCTAACAACGCCTTCATTTCATTCTTTAGCGCATCTATGCCTGCCGCGTCTTTATCGGAAAGATAAGACAACTCCTTGTCCTGATAGATAATAGGTTTAACATGAGGCGCTTTTTCCACTTCATTAAAAACGTATCGGAGAATATCGGTATAAGATTCATCCGCATAAATTGTTTTTATACCCGGTTGTGTCTGCAAAGGATATGCCATATCGGTAATAACAATCCAGTTGCGATGTCCCAGCAAAGGCAACTCTTCTTTCAACTCATCACGCCACGTACGTTCTTTCGCAGACTGAGACTGTGGCATGCAACAGCAAGTCAACGAAATACAAAAGGCTATGGTTGCCAGATAATTCAAATGTTTTTTCTTCATAGTTCGCTTTATTTTAAGGAGATAAGATGTGTCTTTCCTTCCGGAACGGTCAGATTCAGTTTTTTCTTTTCCCGGCCGTCCGAAAGACGAAATGTGTTCAAGGAGATTGTGCCTTTCAACACATCTAATTTTACCGCATCATTTTTAACTTCACAAATACCCCAGGCATAACCATTGCTCCAGAAATAAACACCCGGACGGGATGTTATGTTCATTGTTTTTGTAACACCTGAATAAGAAAATTCACTCAAAGCGATTATTGACGCCCAACTCGCCATTGAACGGGCATAATGATGTCCGCATTCCGGCTCACTGAAAGGATTGCGTTTTGCTCCGTCGTGACGGTCACGTATCGCTTTTATACATTTGAGTGCATCCGTTTCCATACCCTCATAGATCATACCTACGGCAGCAGTGTACTCAAATCCGGTCATCACTTCCGCAAAATAGGGGAACGGCACTTCCAGACGGCCGTTCGGCCACGATGCCATCAACAGGCCGGACTCTTTCCCCATTGCATAGGAACGCATATTATTAAAATGACGACTAAAGTCTTCCACATAATTATATTTCATAATGCTGCTTAGTGTCGTCCAAATATTTTCTTTCTTTCCCAGATAACCCAGTCCGCAAAGATGAGCCATGTATTGCCCTACCAGCTGATCTACCAGACAACCGCGTCCTAACTGAAAGGCAGGCACTTTAACATCCGAAAGACTCAGATCCAGATATTCAAACGTCCGCGGATCAGTAATTTTATGCTCATAATATTCACCATTAAACAGGTTTTCATCCATCCACACACTACCTTTTTCAAACAGATTATGACATTTTGTTGCAAATGCTTTATCTTTCATTGCCAAAGCCATTTCCTCTGCGGCGCGCAACGCTCCCATATACCAAAAACCAATCTGCGGATTAGGCCCGAAATAATTCACGTCCATTGTATTATGCTGCGAGCCTTCCATGACTCCATCCTGATTTCCATCCCATCCTTTTTCTATCCAGGCATAAGACATCACCTTCTTAATCTGTTCCCAATTATCCCGAAGGTATGTATTATCTCCACAGAGTTGCCACTCCCGGTAAATCTTCATAATACAGCCCATCTGTCCATCCGCTGCTGTCGAATTTCCTTTATCGGCCTCAGATAGCGGAAGAGAAGCGCGAAAATTCATTAATCCGTTTTCTTTTGTCGCATAATTAAATTCCACATCACGCATCGTACGCGCCAGATTTCCAAAAAGAAAAGGAGTCGCCACTTCATAATTCCAGACATGTGTACAGGAACCCGCACACGAACCGAAACGATCCATCACGCCCTCCCAGCCCATCATGTGCCCGCTGGGCAAACGAAATACGGTCTGCGAACGCAATGTAGCCAGATTAAACAGCGCCGCCTCTTTTACCACGTCCGGATAAGTTGTACTCAGCAAAGCATTTACAAAAGAGAGGGTTTCACTTTCCAACCGGGGTATTTGGGGTACAATCTTTTCGGCAGCATCCCATGCATCTTTATAGATTTGACTATAATAATTCCCTACAACGGTTTTTGACCAGGCTTTGCGATTCGGAAAGTTCCATGTCAGGAAAAACGTAAAAGTCTCTTTTCCGTTTGGAGGAATTACCTTTCGTACTGCCAGCGAAGCCATCGGATCCTGATCTTCCAATTTATCCCGTTCCGTCAACAAGCCATCCGCACTAAAATCATCCCAGAAATTAAGAATCGAATTGTTCCAATCATCCGCCTTTGATGAAGTACGATAGCTGACTCCGGCATCCGATTGTGTTGTCAGCGCCATGGTTCCCCAGGCAGGATCTTCTCTATCAACACTATCCGAATAAAAATAGATGCCACGTATCCCGTTTGTTTCGCGATACACATTTTTATTGTTTTTTGCACCTGTCGGAATATAATCTCCTTTCCAGTCCGTACGGAACTGACTTCCATCCTTTCCGACAAAATTGCGCAGAGATCCGCATACGGATACTTCCATCGGATGTCCGGTCGTATTTGTTACTTCATAAGTAAGTACCGCAACCGGTAATCCGCTCGCTTCTTCATCGGCGGGGATAAGCGGATTAAACCCTTTGACGGTGACCTTCACCGGAAGATCGTCATCGGATAAATACACCTGTCCGAATGGATAAGCCGCATCGAAAGAGGCTTTACCGAAACGCGGCAACCCATGATGGTTGACCGGACGTCCTTCGTAATGCAAGTACTCCTGTGTATACAAAGGACCAGCCAATAGTGTCGTTGTTGCAGTTTCGCCCTGAGGCTTGGCATAGATTGCAAAAAAAGGAGCATTATTTCCCGTTGTAACCGTACTGTATTTCTTTCCCGGTATATTCATGATCTCCCAGTCACGCAGTTCTCCCCGTCCGCCCAACGAAACGGTTCCGGTACCGATACCGCCCAACGGCAATGCGATTTGATAAAGATGATCTTTATCATAAGATTTCAACACAGGCCATTCCTGCGGTTTCCACTCCTGCGAAAAGGCGGCAAGAGAAATCAGAACATACAAAAAAACTAATTTGAGTCTTTTCATTCGTATTCTTTTTATTTAGCAGGAGTCAAAAGAATCATCCTTTACAACTCTGTCAACTCCTGCTGCTGTTTATATTTACCAATTCGGATTCTGTGTCAGATTCGGATTGTTATCACGCGCATTCTGCGGGATGGGCCAAAGATAATGCTTAGAAACGTCAAATGTACGATTTTGCCCTAAAAATTGTTTCTGGGTATAATCGCCTATCGCTGTCGTTTCATCGCTATTTATACCATAACCCGGCTCATTCAGTACTATTTCTGCTGTTTTCCAACGCAATATATCAAAATAACGTTTATGTTCGGCTACAAATTCATGACGCCTTTCTTCACGGATCTTTTCACGCATTTTTTCCTGATTGCCCAGCAACTGATCAACTCCGGGTAATCCGGCCCTTTCACGTACCTGATTGACATATTCAACAATCCGGCTGTTACCCGGTTCGTACTCATTCAGTGCCTCGGCCACAATCAATAAAGCTTCGGCATATCGGTATAAACTGAAATTCGTCCATGAGTTTGCCGGCTTTGTCAATGTCTGATCATTGTATTTCAGATACATATAACCGGTAATACCACCTCCTTCATTATTAATACGTTCCGGTTTGTTATAAGCAGGATGCGGCATATAAGGTTCATATTGTCCGTTCGGACGCAAGCATTCATAACCCGGCAAGAAGAATGTTTTTTTAAGACGGGCGTCGCGATTTTCCCAGGGATCATTCATATCATAAAGAGGAGAATCGTAAATACTATTCCCATCCGTCATTTCATAGGAATCCACCAATTGGCGCGTAGGACAGAAACTGGCCCATCCCTGTCCGGTAACTCCTGTGCCCGAAGGAGAACATAAGATCGGCAGCATATGCGTACGCTCATTTTCAAGATATTGATTAGCCAAAATCACCTCTTTGTTGTTATTATTAGCCTCGGACTTGAACATGAAAGCAAAATCCTCCTCTAACTCATACAAACCCATATCAATCACTTTCTGCGCTGCCGAAGCTGCCTCACGCCAGTATTCGGTTGCATCCTGATTAGCATGGAATTTCTTATAACTGGCCATATCAAGATACATATCGGCTTTCAGCATCAGAGCGGCACCTTTCGTTATACGCCCCGTATTCGCGCCCGAATAAGAATCCGGTAGATATTCGATCGCTTTATTCACATTTTCAATCGCGTAATCCAGCACCTCCTGTTTCGAAGAGCGGGGTAAAGCCGCCTCTTCCAGTGCTATCGGTTTTTCTTTGATCAATGGTATATCGCCAAAATGACGCGTCATCCGGTAATATTTCAACGCCAGGATAAAACGCGCCTCCCCTTCAAAGCGTTGCTTCTTGGCCGGATCAATATCCATATTACTCAATTTATCCATGTAATAGAGTATGCGAAACAGGTCGTCGTACTTCCACTCTTCTTTTAAATAACCGGTAGATGCGTTATGAATCCCCTGGCAAATATAGCCTAATCCGCTTTCACCCCATGAATTCGTCATCAGGGAATTATCGCTTTCACAATCCCTCCAGAAATCACGTTCGCCGGGAAGTAACGGATATAAAGCATTAACACCGCTTTCAGCATCCGCAAGCGTTTTCCAGAATGTATTTTCCGAAGCCTGTGATAATGGGTCACGGTCCAAAAAGTCCGAACAGCTACCGGATAAACCCACTAATACTAATAGTATGTATATATTAAATCGTTTCATATCTTTTTAAAATTTAAGATTAAACCCAAATGCAAATGTTCTTGACAACGGATACCAGCTTCCTTCCGGATCAAAGCCATCATAGCCCGTAATAGTCGCAAGGTTTTGCCCGGAAATATATAAACGCAAATAGTCAATACCCACTTTATTCAATACTGATTTTGGCAACGTATATCCGATCTGCATATTCTGTATCTTCAGGTAATCCGCTTTACGCAGCCAATAGCTATTATACTGCGTGTCATTAGACGTATTTGTCAAGGTCAGGCGTGGATAAGATGCGCCTTTATTCGTCTCACTCCAGGAATCCAGATGCATCGGGCGTGCATTCTGTGACAGATAAAAAGCCCATCCTTCATAGCCGCTGATATATTTTTCCGTATTCAGTTTTCCGTACATGTTCACTGAGAAATCGAAGCCTTGGTATCCCAGATAAATATTAGCGCCGTAATTAACCGGTATTTTGCGACTCAGGACAACACGGTCATCCCCGTCAATTTTATTATCACCATTCTGATCTTTAAACTTTATATTTCCGGGAAGCACATTTCCTTGTGTCGCATGGTTCTTAATATCTTCTTCACTCTGGAAAAGCCCTTCCGCCTCATAGCCGTACGGCAATTGATAACGATCATTCAGATAGGTTACGACATTGGTTTCGATCCATTTATCCGAATTACCCATCTCCAGCACTTTGTTTTTTGAAAAACTGGTATTTAAATCGAAGCCCCAGCTAAAATCACCGCTACGATCGTTATATCCTAACAGAAATTCCATCCCCGAGTTTTTCATTTCCAACAAATTGGAGATAGGTGCAGATAATCCGAATTCTGTCGGAACAGGAGGGGTATAAAGAATATCTTTTCTGTAATTGATAAAATAGTCTGCTGTAAATTTAATTCGTTGATCAAGAAAACCAATATCCAGACCAAAATTTGTCTGTTCCGCCACTTCCCAGGTTATATTACGATTAACAGAAGTTGCATTGTATGCTCCTCCCACCAACGCATTATTAAATGTGTATATTTTAGGATTATACGTCAAGACCTGGGCAGTCGGATAATAGCCCACCTTCTCTGCATCCCCCAGCATCCCCCAGGAAGCCCTGAATTTTAATTCGGAAAGCCAAGAAAAAGATTCCATAAATTGTTCCCGCTGTATATTCCATCCGGCCGAAAAGGATGGGAAGACACCCCAACGATGTCCCTCGGCAAAACGGGAAGAACCGTCCGCACGCAAACTGGCTTCGAAAAGGTATTTCCCGTTATAGTCATAGTTAATTCGACCAAATACGGATTGAATGGCATTATCATACGTGTACGGATTACCATTGGAATCATTACTTCCATTCTGCTTGTTACTGCTTCCAACTTCCAGAACATCTATCTCATCAAAAGGCATATTATCACGGGAAGCCCAGAAGCCTTCCGATTTATTATATTCCTGAGAATATCCGGCTAAAAATTTAAAATTATGACTTTCATTCAAACTGAAAAGATAATCAGTTACAAATTGAATCTGAGTCCGGTAACTATAAGTATTAACGTCTTTGAGAGAAGATACCAGGTTTTCGGTTTTAGCAATATTCCCATCCGCATCATACAGATAATAAGTATTCACTCTGTTTTTGGTAGTCGTATCATGTGTATAAGAAGCCACCGTTCCCTTTATATTCCAATTTTTCAGTGGAGTATATACAACATCAAATATAGTCAACATTTCCTTATGCCTCTCTTTGGAGTATCCCGATTCTCTCACTCCTGCAATAGGGTTTCCGGCCATAGAAGACCCACCGGAATATAACCCGTTATCTTCTTTGATTCTTGATATGGGAGAAATACGGCTTGCCTGCGATTGCCAGTTCGTAGTACCGCCATTGGGATTTTGGATATTGGTTTGCGTATATTGCATATTAAGCCGCGCTTTCAAATTCTTCAATAACTGAAATTGCAAATCCGGTTTGATTATAAGGCGATTATACTCATTATTAGGCAACGTACCATCCTGATAATCATTGGAAACAGAAAGACGGTAAGTAATTGCCTTTTCTTTACCGGATAAAGCTATATGTGTCGTATTCGACAGCGTATTTTTCTTATAAATCTCTTTGTACCACTTATTATCGGGGTATTTTCCATTTTTCAGATCCTGTTGCCCTTGTTCGCCGAAATAGGCTTCCTTTCCGTCGTTTATCAATGCCTGATCATACAAACGCATATAATCGGAAGATCCTACAAAATCCAGTTTGAATTGCGGATTCTGCACACCGATATAGGAAGACAGTTCTACCGTCGGACGAGACGACTCCTTTGCCATTTTTGTTGTCACAAGGATGACACCGTTTGCAGCACGTGATCCATAAATGGAGGCAGATGCAGCATCTTTCAAAACAGAGATACTTTCAATATCATTCGGATTTAAAGTGTACATATTCCCCGGTATTCCGTCTATCAGAACCAGAACTCCCGAACTGCCTCCGATCGTAGAAGTTCCGCGTATATTCATGGAAGCACCTGATCCCACGGCTCCACTACCCTTGCTGACAGCTAATCCCGGTATCGTTCCTGCCAGTAATTCCTGTACGTTTGTTACCGGACGGGCCTTTAAAACTTCTTCTGTCTTAACGGTTCCGATCGATCCGGTCAGATTGACTTTACGCTGTGTTCAATAACCGACCACTACCACTTCATCAAGCTTTTGCAGGTCTTCTAACAATATAATAGTAAACGTCGATTGTCCCTTAACTTTTACTTCCTGGGCCATATAACCAATATAGGATATTTCGAGGATTGCATCTTCAGATAAAGTGAGCGAAAACCGACCGTCAACATCGGTAATATTTCCGTTTGTCGTACCTTTTTCTACCACATTTGCTCCAATAACCGGTTCTCCGTCATTATCCCGTACAAGACCTGTAATCGTCTTTTTCCCTTGTTGTTTAACACCCGACGTCCCAGCCTCAGACCGGTGAATAATAATATGCCTGTCGTTAATGGTATAATCCAAACCTTGATTTTTCAGCACTTGTTTCAATACATTATCCACTGTTTGCTGATGAACGTTCACCGATACATTTTCTTTCAGATTGACCTCATCACTCTTATAAACAATAGAGAATTCCGACTTTCTTTCTATCTCATTAAATACTTCCTCCAACGCTTTGTCTTTGAGTGATATATCAAACATGGTAACCTGAGAGTATCCTGTTGAAGCCAACAAATTAGAGGTTATAAATATGAGAAGGATAAATGTGTTTCTCATAATATTTAATATTTTTCGATACCATGACACAACAGTGTCCGTATCATTATTTTTTTTCATAATACTGAGTTTTAATTAACAAATTCTGTAACATGATCTCTTATCTTTTTAAAGATATTGAACCGCATATCTTATCTACTGCGAATAGAGCGGACGCGGTATTTTATTCTTCTATTTATTCCATTGGCAATCTATCCTCCTTTCGTTATTTATTTGTAATTTCAATGATTCCGTTTCGTTTGGAAAATTTCCAATCACGTTTATCTGAAAGTATCCGTAAGATTTCTTCTACATCTTCTCCGTCTTTAAAACGTCCTCCGTAGCTCTCATTTCGTATCGTATCCGACAAGATGCATATCTTCTGATTAAATCGTCTTTCCAAAATAGATGCTATTTCTCCTATCGTCTGATTGCGAAAGACAAGTATTCCGTTTTTCCAGATCGTATAATCCTCCACAACCACTTTCCTACGATTTATTTCTCCGGTTTTATTATTCATAATTAATTGTTGATTCGGTTCCAGTAATATACCGTCTTTCCAGTGTGTATAATTTCCGGCATCTACAATCCGTCTTTGAAGTTCTTTTGTCTTATTATCATAGATAAGCTGTTGGTCGGACTCCAGAACAATAGCCTCCTCCTTGTTTTCTATAGGCAAAGCGCTAACCTTCCCGCTCTCTAACGTTAGTGTAGTATGTTTATCCTCCTTATATGCCTTTATGGAAAAACGCGTCCCCAGTACCTTTACCGAAAGCTTTGCCGAATGGACGATAAACGGAACCGATTCATTTTTCGTTACATCAAAAAAACCTTCTCCCGAAAGTAAAACCTGACGATGATTTTCAGTAAAAGAGATCGGATAAGTAAGTGTACTACCTCCGTTTAACACAACTTTTGTTCCGTCCGAAAGAGTCAGTTTGGATATGGTTCCGTAAGGAACAACTGTTTCAACTTCCGTATAAACCACATCATTTGCACCGGACCGATAACCCCAATAATATACAAATGCAATACTCGAAATAAATACAGCCAGAACAACAGAAGCTGCCGGCATATAACGGATCATTCGTCTCAGCCTGCCTTCCTTTACAATAGAGTGATCCGCATTTATCTTTCTGCTAATCCGCCGGAATACATCTTCTTTACTATCATTTATATTCCGGGAACAGCCTGAAGACTTTAACGCATTGAGTACATGCAACACTTCAGCGGAGATATCTTCCAGCGTGTCTTCATGTCCCGTCTTATCTGTCTTCATATTATGCATATTTTTTATGTTATTTGATTTGTCTTCCATTTATAAAGAGTACTCCTATTTCTTTTCCTTATATAACACCATCTCATTTTAACTTTTTTTATTTCGACGTTTTAAATTGGGGTAATGTTTGCGCACTGTCGCAACGATCTTTTTAATCGCAATATTCATTTGCTGTTCTATTGTACCCTCCGAAATAGACAAGATGCCGGCAATCTCTTTATATTTCAGCCGCTCTTCCCTGACCATCAGGAAGATCAATTTACATCTTTCCGGCAATTCGGCAACTGCCGCATTATATATTTCCAGCATCTCTTCCTCTATCAGCTTTCCATCAACGGAAGATGTATCTATCAAGAGGTTTACATGAAGATCATCAATGGATAAACTATCATATTTTTCCTTTTGCTTGATATAATGAAAGGCTTCATTCCGGCATACGATATACAACCATGATTTAAAATTTTCTATATCCAGCAGCGTTTCCCTTTGCTTCCAGATGATATAATAAACCTCTGATACGACCTCTTCACAATCTTCTTTATTGGGTAAAAAGTTATGTACAAACCGGTACACTATATGGTATGTA
>JAITVS010000052.1 GCA_031285685.1 Tannerella sp. | reverse complement strand
AATCCTCCTGCTCCAAAAATAACACAGCCGACAAGACCCATACCGGCCGAAACAAAAAAGTCGGAACCGGCATCTCCATCAGTGGAAGCCAATATACCTCAATCTTTAAATGAAGCAATAGAAAAGAAGAAATTATCTGATTTACGCAAAGCATTCAGCCTGAACGACCGTTTTCGCTACCGTAAAGAACTATTCGGCGGAAGTGAAGAAGCGATGAACAAAGTAATCACCATCCTCAACAACAAGGAATCATTTAAAGAATCCATTGTATTTTTAGAACAAAAACTACACTGGGATTTTAGTGATCCTACGGTGAAAGATTTTATAAAAATACTGGAAATAAGGTTTTTATAACAGTGGCAAAGCTCATTATTGTCCCAACTCCGGTGGGAAATCTCGAAGATATGACCATCAGAGCTCTCCGTGTTCTCAAAGAGGCGGACCTGATTCTGGCTGAAGACACACGGACAACGGGTGTTTTATTAAAACATTATGAAATACAAAACCGGCTGCAATCGCACCATAAATTCAACGAACATCAAACTGTAGAACGCATTGCTGAACGAATAAAAGCAGGAGAAAACATAGCCCTGGTCTCGGACGCCGGAACACCGGCTATTTCCGATCCCGGATTTTTACTCGTACGTGAATGTGTACAAAAAGGGATCGAAGTTGAATGCCTTCCCGGAGCTACGGCATTTATTCCCGCATTGGTAATATCAGGGTTGCCCAATGATAAGTTCTGCTTTGAAGGATTTCTTCCGGTAAAAAAAGGCCGTCAGACACGTCTCCTTAAAATATCTTCGGAAGAACGTACAAACATCATCTATGAGTCACCTTACCGGTTATTAAAAACACTTACGCAATTATCTGAAGTCTGTGGTAATGATCGCAAAGTATCCGTATCACGTGAAATATCAAAGCGTTTTGAGGAAACAATACGGGGCACGCTGGAAGAAGCGATCAGTCATTTTACGAAAAATGAACCCAAAGGTGAATTTGTTATTGTCCTGGAGGGATCGGAACATGAAAAAAGAGAGAGTGATCAATCATAATATCGTTTAACTAAATATTACAGCTATGAAAAAAGTTTTGGCTTTTTGTGCGTTTATTATCGCACTTACCGCATGTACACAGTTTTCCTCAGAATACAAACGAACAAAACAGGAGAACGACTCGTTAAAACTTCAATTAAAGAAAGGCGAGGTAGAAATGGACGAAATGTTAAGCATCCTGAATGCTGTCGAAGACGATATACAGTCTATACGTGAAGCGGAGGATTTTCTCACAATTCAGAAAGATTCGGAATTCTCGGTATCTAAACGGGAACAGATAAAAAACAATATGACTCTTATCACTGAAACACTGAAAAGAAATAAACAACAGCTGGCCGAACTGCAGGAAAAGCTTAATGCAAGTGGTGTAAAATCCTCTGCACTACAAAAAACAATAGATCGCCTGACAAAAGACCTGAATGAAAAAGGCGAAACCATTGTAAAACTCCAAAGCGAACTGGGGCAAAAAGACGAGGAAATCAAACAACTGGCACAACAGGTGGAAGGTCTTAATGCAGACGTACAGATACTTGAAGATGTCAATATATCCCAGAATGAACGGCTCAACGAACAGGAACAAACACTGAATACCGTCTTTTACTGCTTCGGTACCAAAAAGGAACTTAAAGAACAAAATATACTGACGGGAGGAGGATTATTTTCGAAATCAAAAGCGTTGGAAGGAGATTTTAATAAAGATTATTTTATTTCCATTGACAAACGTCAGGTTACGGCTATTCCTTTATATGCATCAAAAGCAAAAATAAAAACAAATCATCCGGAAGACACATACAATTTTCACAAAGATCCGGATGGAAATCTGACTCTGGAAATTAAAGATACCACAAAATTCTGGAGTCTGAGCAAATATCTGGTTATAGAAGTCGGATGATACAAAACAGGATAAAATATAAATCCCTGTTTTTTGATCTGGACGATACATTGTGGGATACATACCACAATAATAAAGAATGCCTCGAAGAGATATATTCCGATTACAATTTCGGACAATATTATTCCTCTTTCGAGGAATTCTTTAATAGGTATATGCCCAATAATGAAATGCTTTGGACCAAATACAGAAATCATGAAATAGATCGCCAAACACTTATTTTAGAGCGTCTTCTGCATGTACTGCGTCCAATGGGGATAGACGGTAAAGAATATGCCCTGAAACTAAACAGAGACTTCCTGCAACGTACCACAAAAAAAACAAGATTAATTGAAGGGAGCATCAACCTGCTTGAATATCTATATCCCAAATATCGTCTTTTTATCTTATCAAACGGATTCCGGGAAATACAATCTTTGAAAATGCGGAATTCCGGGCTTTCACCTTATTTTGAACGCATTATATTATCCGAAGATGTATCCATACAAAAACCGCACAAAGAAATTTTCGATTATGCCTTGAAAAATACAAATTCAAGGCGTACGGAATCGGTTATGATAGGCGACAGTTGGGATGCCGATATCACAGGAGCACAAAACGCAAAGATGGATCAGATATGGCTCAACCCCGGCAAACTGGAAGCGAAAGGAATTCAACCGACATTTACAATCCTTACCCTATCCGAAATAAAAGAAATCCTTTGACATCTCACGTTAACCAATAAAAAAATCCCGGAGCTTCCTGTATTGAAACTCCGGGATTTTCATTTATAGAATCTATTGTCTGCTATTCGCAATCTTGCTTTGTTACTTGATAACGATCTTATGGACCGAACCGTCTTTCAGGGTCACCACATAGATGCCTCTTTCAAGCGTCAGCGTCTTCAGGCCGGCCGGGATCTCCAGCTTCTTGTAAAGAACCCCCGTCATGTTGTAGATACTTACGACATCTTCTTTCTCAACATTCACATACAAGATGTTCATGTGTGACCATACGCGCTGCGTGTGGATGCCGTCATTGCCAACGCCGCCGGCTTCCGTGTCGGGATTGCTGCCGAAGTAGATATTCCAGGGTTGTACCACCTGATGGAGCGTGTATTCGTAGACACCGTCAGAGACGTAACTGGCAACCAGCTTAACAGAGCTCTTGGAATAGACGCTCTTCGCCATCACTTCAAGGGGCGTACCACTCGCATAGCTGGCAGCAAAGGTGAAGTCCTTATGACCGATCACAAAGTGATCCTCGTCAGAGACGGGATTCGTCGTCACGCCTTCTATCGAATGGATATGGATGTAACGCTGGATAACGGGAGTCGGATATTCCGTTACGCAAAGGTAGACGCGACCGGGCTCGGAGAAGTCCAACGCAAGGTGATAATCACCGTAGCGTGTCGTCTGGAGCGACAGGTTCTTTACATATTCCTTGCTTTCGTCGTCACTGTCATCATAGATGAAGAACAAGTAGCAGCCAGGAAGGAACGCGTCGAAGTCCGACAATACCTGCAACTGGACTTTTTCAGACATGTAGATCGAATCGTGTACGATCAGCGTGTCAGGAGTCATCGTCCATTCGTTTTTCTTCGTGTCGGGATTGTATACAAGCTGCTGAGACATCGAGATTCGGAGGATCGCATGGTCTTCCATCTTCAGGTTGTGGATTTCAAAACGGCCCTGGTTCTCGCCCGACTGGCAGTCCACTTCCATCAATGAAGCAAAACCGGGAGCCAGGATACCGTTGGCTTTCACCATGATGTTCTCATGGATCTTGCCGTAACCGCCCACCGTCGTAGTGGCGATCACTACAAGCGAGTCTTCGCCCGGGATGCTCAGTTCGCTGCCCGGCTCCGTATGGATGTGTTTCGGATAGATACCCGCTTCGATCACGCTTACCATCTGGTCAGAAGAGGTCATCTTCAGTGTGCCGCGGCGGTCGATCGGCTGGGTCGGGTCGGTATAGAATTCCACTTTGTTGCGGATCCGCAACAGGTCCGTACGAAGGCACGCGTCAATGTATTCGCCGCCTTTTACCTTGTCGATCGAATCGGAGATGAACGAGATGCGCGCATGGTTGGCCACGATCGTATTGAAGATCGGCATGCTGAAGGCGTGTTTGAAGGCTACGATGATATCGCCGCCGACCAGCGGGGTGCTTTCCTTGCCCGCCGTTGAGTTCAGATTCGGGGAGGCGTTGATGCCCTGTTCCGGTTCGTAGCAGCGCTGGTAACCCAGTTCCAGGACCGGCATCTGACGGTCGTTCATCGTGATCGCTTTGCCGTATGCACGATAGAATTTACCGTCATCGTCGCTCACGATTCCGTGTTGCATACCGCGATCTACGGTGGTGTAAGGAAGCAGTTCCAGCGAGTTGCCGTCGAAGATCGCGCTGTCGTGGAAGATCAGGCTGTCAGCTTTCAGTGTCAGGCGGGTATTCGTGCCTTGCTGAGTGTACGCATCCAGTTCGGCGTGGCCGAAGAATTCGATCACCGGCGCTTCCAGCAAACTCTTCTGATTATTCGTATGGATACGCGCATTGTCATGGAAACCGATATAGGTCCATTCGTGTTCGCTGCCGCCGCAACCTTCACACGTCACACGACGTTTTTCGGGGGCCGTGCCGTCGAAGGTCGATTTCATATACAGGCCGTAACCCGATACGCTTTCGCCTTTCAGCGTCGTCATGCCGGGAACGCTGTGAAGGCCGGTACCGTTACCG
>JAITVS010000025.1 GCA_031285685.1 Tannerella sp. | reverse complement strand
ACCCGGTTGTCATAGTTTCGCATTTTTGTACTGCGTGCACCCACGTCGATAATTGTTCCTTCAAAATTGTCGATCTTCACCGTATCTCCAATTTCAAAAGGCCTGTCGGTAAGAATAGTAAATGCACCGAAAAGGCTTTTCACCGTGTCCTGTGCAGCCAGGGCAAAAGCAATACCACCAATACCTAAGGTTCCTAAAAGGGCGCTTATATTTATTCCCGCATTGCTTAATGCCATTACCAGGCCGATGAGCCATACTGCGGATAACACACTCCGTTTAATCACCGGTATCATCCTGGTTGTTTGCTTTTGGGCTTTTGATGAAGTATTCGGCAGATTGTTGCTCCGGTACACATCTATCAGGCTGTTGCATAAGCGGGCGAAAAACCAGGTAATATTCAGTATAACCAATATCCCGTAAGCATCGCTTATCGCTTTTATGGTATTTTCTGAAAATTCCAGCCGTCGGAAAGCAATCCAGATACTCAGCAGCATAATCCCGCACATGACCGGAAGCGCCAACGATTCGTAAACGACATCATCCAGTTTGTTTTCTGTCTTCCGGATAATCTTCCGGATGATTTTTTTATTGAGTGCGGAAACAATTTTTGCGATGATGGCCGCGCCTAAAATAATGATAATGGAAATGCCCCAGTTCTCAACCGTATTCCCCCAGGCAACATGTTCAAGCATAGTAGATGTGACTGATTGGTGAAAATTGCCGCAAATTTACAGATTTTAGATACTACTGTCAAATGCATACGAAAAAAGATCTAAATGTTTTTTAAAACAATTAGGGCCTGTTTAAATTTTGCTCGCCTTTTTATTTAGGGCCTCCCGAAAGGCTGTGACGATCTTGAGCGAGCATGCTCATCACAAGACATTCAGCCAGCCTATACGCAATTGACGGAAAATTAGACTTATCGGATGAGCCGGGATAATTATCCTAAAATTTTAAATTGACGGAGTCTTAATGTGTCTGTATCGCTTACTGAGAAAACGGTAAGTCTTACGTAACGCGCTTTGGCTGCTTTGGTAAATACGTGTACAGCCTTGTATTCTTCGTTGTTACTACAGTCCTGATACATAGTCCAATTCGCATTGTCGGAAGAGTACTCTATTTTATACTTATATACAGGTTTTGCAGTCGGTTTAGTGATGTGATCAAGATCTTGGAAGTCAGTGTGAAAGTCAAAAAACAAACCTGTTTCATAGATGTTTTCATCCCTGCCTAAATCTACGGTGATCCATGCGTCATGTGTCGAGTCGAATTGAGCATATGTGCTGTTATCCCATTCGAGCGCTTTTATCGCATTATCGGCAGGGCTTGACGTACAGGATTTACCGATTTGAAGAGGTTTAAGGGTAAGAGGTAATCCATTGATGGAAAGATCGCTAATACCGACATTCTTTCCAGCATTGGCGCGTAGTTTAACCTTCACAAACATGGCAACGTTTCCGTTTCCTGAAATTACAACAATTCCGTTGGAGTCCAATTTGGTATTTTCTTCAACGGCCCTATATGTCACGCCATCATCAGAGAAGTTGACATCCACCCCGGTTATATCGTCGGGATTGAAACCTTTTAATGTAATGTGGTCGATACGACAAAATTCTCCGAGCTTTACTGTAATTGTTTTTTCCAAGTCGTCCGTTTTGGGCGCCCATACCGTATGAGTGTTTTTATCAACAGCGTTATAGCTCCGATAAATACCATTCAGTTCGCTTGAAGTATCAACATATTTGAACTTTGCCATGTCAAAGTTTCTGTTCGCATCGTCGGCAAGATAATCGGGATTAACTTTTAGCATTTCCTCGTAAGAATGTAATAATACAAACATATTCCAGGCTAAGTTACTGATATGCATCGTACCGCGTCCGGCGCTAACGGGGTCTGTACTTGCCGCAAGACCAATATACTCATTCATAAAGCCCATGCCCGATGAATAGCGCAGATCGTCCATCAGCCAATGTTTGTCGCCCATGTTGACATAGAGTGTGGTGTTGTACTGCAAATATTCTGTAAAATATCTATAGTGTTCCCTGTCTAAAAACTTGCCCAACTTATAGATGTAAGGGATTTCGTATGCTCCAAACATATCAACGCCCACTGATGGACTGCAGATATAACTCAAACCGTAGGGCATGATTTTGGCATTACCTACATATCCCATCTCTTTAAACCTTTTTCCTTCCGACGAGGAAGGGTCATTGTCACGATACTCGTATCCGGTTGTCCCAGCCGTTAAAAGGTTGATCGATTGAGCTATGTGCGTACTTTCAAAATACGTTGAAGCGCGCCTGGCATGTTCAAGATACTTCACATTGCGGGTATACTCATAAAGCTCGATATAGCAATTGAGATATACCGCTGCTGCTTCACGACTGGTCATACTGGTACGGGTATTGGCAAGCGCATCGCCTTGATAACCGTATTTTGCATGAATATCGTCGTATAAATCCATCAATTCGGATGCCCTGTTTAAATATCTATTATCTTTTGTAAAGCCATAGAGTTTTAAAAGGAGCGGTACTACCATATCATCAGTCACTTTTAGCTTTTCCTCTCCCTTTTCCAGGATGTAGTCGAGCCATTGCGGTTTGTTAAGACCGTTCGCTTTGGCATATTCATATCCCTCCAGTACACCCATAATACCTTCGGATTGAGCGCGTTCGTGAACATGCGGACTATTCGTATCAATCAAGTCATTTTTAACCTGATAATCCATGACCTCTACTGCCGTATCGATATAATCCTGCCTGCCCAGCCTGTATCCTGCGGCGATCATCAGCGCTGCCAAATCAGTGTTGCGGTACAAAAATCCGCTCGTCGGATACGGATGATCGGATTTTGCCATATATTGAGGTGCATTAAGATAATCGCCGTAGCTCTTGTACCCGAAAGTACGCTGGACATTATCAATAAGGGCAAGATAAACATCGTTTTTGGAATACCTTTTATCTATTACCGAATAAGCATAAAAAGAACGCTCCCACGTGCGGGTCACAGAAGCATCAAAATCATTGCAAGAATCCATACTCACGACAAAGGCGCACGTTCTTTTTAAGCCTTGCTTTAAGGGCAACATTCTCCATATCCTCGTCTGTGGAAATGAATTGAGCCAATTATAGGTGTTTGCAGGATAAGCATGGTACATTTCAAGATGTGTAGAAACACCGGATTGTACATTTTTTAAGCCAATGCCGGGCAAATTCAAATCTTCGTTTATTAAGACAATTTGTTGATTCGCATACATATCTTCTACTACAGTCTCTCTATGTCCTTCTGTGACATCTGTCAGTGAAAATACTTTGTTTTCATGATAATTCATAATGACAGGAGTACTGATAACATCGACAGGGCAAACGCTTTCAATACCATTAAAACCGATCTTGACCCCTCTGCCCCAAAACGTGCGCTCTTCATTGCCGTAATAAGCGCTTGGTGCAAACCACATTCGCTCTTCAGCTTTACCTGTTTTTACGTCCCTTACGGGGTACATAGTCATAAATCCAAGCGCGGATCCTGCTTCCAGCACTTCTATTTCGCGGATAATTTCCACGCCTGACTTTCTGTTTGTGAAATAATCGGTCACTTTAATACAGCTCCCGTCTTCGGTCCGTAAATTCGCAGAAGCCTTGTACCCACCTTCGGTTTTGGAATAATTTTTGTAATTGACATATTCAGGATTTGTAACATTACCGACACTGTCATAAGCAATGCGGACACCTAAAACCCCCGCGGCGGTTTTCCATGTTTGCTCTCCGTTGGAGAACTGTACTTTATATCCATTTTTGTCGATTATAAATTCGTAGTCAACCGGTTTGCTTAATTCTGCGATGTTGTTTATTGATCCGGTCAATCCGCTCAT
>JAITVS010000017.1 GCA_031285685.1 Tannerella sp. | reverse complement strand
ACCTGTGGAATAATCACTTCATCAAACTCCAGCCCTTTTGCCATATGTGCAGAAGTAATGATGATCCCTTTAATAAAAGCAGAACTTTCGTTTGACAGGAAATAAGCATCATGGATATCTGTTTTAAGTTTTTCAGCTATTTCTTCTGCCTGCAATTCGGTTTTGCATATAATTCCGAGCGAATGATGGTCCGATTTTCTGAAAACGGATATCAGTCTGATGATACCGGAAATTTCGTTTTCCGTCTTTTCGAATTTTAGTATTCCGGGCTTGTCTCCATGCCGGGCTATGGGTTCCAGTTCTTCATTCGGACGGATCGTTTGTGCAAAATCAGTGATTTCGCTAGTTGAACGGTAACTTTTACACAACGTCATAATTTCTCCGGTTATCAATGCTTTCCGAATCATTTCAGCCGTTGACGAACCGTAAGGGTTGACAGATTGATTAGCATCACCCAGAACCGTTTTCCGGCAGGGATAAAGTTTTTGTAAGACTTTGTATTGAATAGGCGTATAATCCTGCATTTCGTCAATCAGAAGATGTTTCACTCCATTCTGATGATTGTTTCCGTCCAAAGCAATATGAAGGTAAGCCAGGGGTGCTAAATCTGCATATTCAAGCGTACGGTTCTTCCGTAGTTTGAACATTTCCGGCTTTCCGATCCATTTGAAAAAATCCTTATAAACCTGAATGTCGTGATTTCCCCCAAACATATTTTTAATCTCTTTTTTCAATAGATTACGGTCGGCGGTAGAGGCGATAAGTTTGTATTTAACCGCCATCATTTCCAGGATATAGTCGGTCATGGCATTGAAGCGTTGGCGCATTGGATAGCGGTTGAAACGTCTGAATTGTTCTTCAATAAACCCGGCCGGAACGGTGATGTTTTTAAGTTTTACATCTGTAGCTGTGAAATAGCTGTTTTCAACCGATAGGATAAACCTGTCGAGTTGGGATATGAAATCGAATGAGGCTTTATACCGTATCCTGTCAATAAATCCGGGAGCCGGTTTGCCCAGTAATTCGGTTACCTGCCCGAAGAAATTCTGGTATTTGTATTTGTTTTCCAGGATTCCGGAGAGTATCTGCTCCAGACTGGTTTCAGGGATGCTTTCTTCGCCTAATTCGGGGAGTACATTGGAGATATAATCGGCAAAGACTTTATTGGGCGATACGATCAGTATATCTTTCGATAAGAGGCTGTTTTTGAATGTATAAAGCAGGTAAGCAATACGATGCAGGGCAATAGATGTTTTACCCGATCCTGCTACTCCCTGAATGATCAGAGTCTGTGCGTCTTCGTTACGGATAATCCGGTTTTGTTCCCGTTGAATGGTTGCTACAATATTTTTCATCTTATCGTCTGCACCGGCGCTGAGCTCTTTTTGTAAAATATCGTCATGTACGGTCAAAGAGCTCTCAATCATGTATTCCATATGACCGTTCCGGATGCGGTATTGCCTCTTTAGAGAGATATCGCCAGCTACTTTGCCGGACGGGGATGTGTAAGAGGCTTCCCCCAATTCGTAATCGTAAAACATACTTGAAACAGGGGCCCGCCAGTCATAAATTAAATTTGTTTTATTTGCCGGATCATAGAATGTATGAATTCCGATATAAACCGGCATAATTTTATTCTTTTCTTTCTCTTCCCTGAAATCAATCCGTCCGAAATAAGGAATATCCATAATTTTATCTAATCGTTTTCGTTTGTCGATCACATTCTCCCCCAATGCAAAATGATTCAGGATGCTTTCTCTCATTGAGCGGATTTCATGCGGGTCAATATCCTTGTTTGACCACAAATAATCTTTATGTTCCCGTAGTGTGTCGACATGCTCTTTTACAGAGATATCCGTATTGTCGATTGTGCTTTTTAAGATGGTTATCACGTGCTGTAAATAATCTTTCTCCTGTTTTTCTGTTTTATTAAAAATCATAAAGTAATTATTTTTCATTTTAGAAAACATTAAATGAGGGGCAAAATTACTTTAATGCAACAGGAGATAAAATAGCTATTTGTAGCTATGCAAGAAGAGATTTTAGTTTAGGTCTTTAAAAAGGGAAACGTGCGGTCTATCTTATTATTCCATCATTCCGGGCAATATTTATAGCTTCAATGACATTGTCTGCATTCAGTTTTGCTAATATATTTTTCCGGTGGTTATGAACGGTATAGATGCTGATATTCAGCTTGTCTGCGATTTCTTTGCTCAGGAATCCCTGACGAACTAAGGATAAAATTTCCATTTCCCTACCGGTTAATTGTTTATCTGCGGGTGTGGAGACGGCGGAAAGTATTTCACCTGTCCTTTTGTTGATAACGGTCCGTTTGACCTTTTCGACAGGAATCTGGTCCGGAGATATATCCATTATTCCTAAAATGATCCAGGCTTTGCCTTTCTTATCTTTTTGGATTACCTGTTGGCGGCTGATGACGTTTACATATTGTTTTCCGGCGTTCAGCATACGGAGTTGAAATATCTGCTGGTAGTCGTTTCTGTATTCAGGAGGAAGCGAGTAGATGAATAATCCGTGCTCAATCTGGAACTCTATCAGTTGGGTTCTGTCATCGGGATGCATTCGTTCTTCCAATAGATCCCCCTGTTTTCTTATTGTTTTTATCCAGGCGGGGTTATATCCGAAGAAATGGGAAAAATTTTCGGAAGCAAAGTCATATCTGCCTTTAAATACATCAACCGTGAAAATACAACTCCGGCTTATTTGGGAAAATGTTTGTATCGATTCTCTTTCTTTATTCCAGAAGTTATAATCCACATCAAGACTGTTTATCTGCTGCCTTGACCATAATCTTTCAGGTGTTATTTTGTTTGAAATCATACTGCAAAGGTAACGATAAAATAGTTATTCCGGGCGATTTAATTTGCAGCAAATTATTTATTGAAGAAATGATAACAGAAAAAATAACCGGATTTTGTTTCTTGTTGCCGATTATCTATTTTTGTGAAACATATCATAAAGAAGTTTGTTAAATAAAGAATATGGATCTGTTGGAGTATTCAAAGCATAATCAGGAAGTTGCGTGGGGTATATTGGACAATACCCGTATTATTTCATTGTGGGAAAGCATTGGCGGCAGGGTGCATATTGTCGGATCTCTGAAAACCGGCCTGTTAATACATAAGGATATCGATATGCATATCTATACGGATAGAGATCTCCGTATCAGACAGTTTTTCCGTCATAGCAAGGTTTGCGGAGCAGCCGGCTTTAAAAGAAATTCAGTTTAAAAATCTCATAGAAACGGAAGAAGAATGTATCGAATGGCATGCTTTATATGAAGATAAGAATGAAAATGTCTGGAAGTTTGATATGATTCACATACGTAAAGGTTCAAAGTATGACGGAGTGGTGGAGAATGCAACGGATACGATCATCCAAAAGTTGACTCCGGAAATCCGTAAAACAATACTCCGGATAAAACATGATATGCCAAAAGATGCGATTATCCCCGGAATAGAAGTCTATCATGGCGTTTTTACAGGCCATGTTCAAAGCTATGATGAACTTATTTTGTGGCGTAAAAACAATCCGTTGACAAATAGTCTGGAATGGTTGCCGGAATGATTTAAATGCAAAATAATTAATGTTAAGCCTTTAATTGCCGATATCAGTAAGTACAAAAAACAGATTGCCTGTCTGGTAGATAGGTATGCTATCCGGAATTGTGTATTCTCATTTATAGCTTTTACCCATCATTCATATCAAAACCCTATAAATGGGGTATAATATCATAAGCCGGATCTTTACCTTTGTCATAAAAGCGGAAGGCGATAGAAATGTCTTTTGTGTAAAGGATAGCAATTAACTATTAAAATTTGAAAAATATGAAAAAAACAGTTTTTTTAAATCTGATCATTCTGACTTTATGTGTATATTCTATGTCATCGTGTGACGATATTTTATCAACGGAAGAGCGTGCGGAAAAAGCGGCTGCGGAAACGTGTGAATGTCTTAAGAAGAAAAGTCGTAGTAAGTGCGAAGATGAACTTAATTCCGGATACAAATATTATGTAAATGATGATGATTTTATAAAGGCTTTTAATAACGCGCAGACTTGTGGTATTACTATTTATAAAAAGGATTGAACACAGGTTTGAAATGGATAAAAAAAGACTCTCTATTTGCGCAGTTTTGCATAGAGAGTCTTTTTTATTCTGATTTAAATTCGAATTAGCTGTTGTCCTTAGAATATTTGTCCGCTTTTTCGATCATGCGTTTAGCGCGCTTTTCACTATCCGGATGCGAAGAAAACATTTTCTGTACGGCGGAAGCTTTGGCGCCCTGTGACAGTTCAACCAACTTATTTAATGAGTTTCCCATTCCATAAGGGCTGAATCTATTCTCTATACATATTTTAAATCCGTAATCATCTGCCGCAAATTCTTGTTTTTGAGAAAACTGGGCACCCAGGAACGATTGTGTTAACTCTCCCAGTTCCGTTTCCGACAATGCTGAGACTGTACTGCTTGCTGCACTTGCTGCGTTTAGAGCGGCAGAAGTCAAATATGCGTTTTTCATTGCGTCTTTAACATCTGTGCCTGCAATATGCCCGATGATAGCCATCAGTTCGTCATCATCCATAATATCCATTAATGAACTGAATACACGGATGCTGCCGTCGCCGCAGGCAAACGCATTAATATCCAATACATGATAGACTTTGAAGTTAAGGGGTAATCCGTTGACTTCTTTAATGTCTTTGGTCAGACGTGCCAGGCGTTCGCCATATTCGGTCGACTCGTCTGCTATCGGATTATTTGCATCCATCCATTCCATAGATTCCCTGCATAAGGCAATAATGTCCGCATCACTTAGTGTGATAGCCGTAGCTACATCTTTTACGGCTTTTTCCGCTTTACCAACATCAATTTTCTTTCCACCAATTTTTATTTGAGCCTGTACACCCGAAATACCGGCAGCAAATGCCAGTAACATGATAATCTTTTTCATACCTTTTTCTTTATAATAGTTAAATGAATGCGCAAAGATAGGAAAACTGTATATATATTTATCAGTATATAAAAAATAAAAAAGATTTATTTGTTAAAAAAACAGGTGTGTATTTGTAAGTTGTTGTTTTATAGTGACCTATGAATAAATGTCGCATTTTTTTGTTTTTCTTTTTTAACTAAAAGGCAATCACTGGTTTTTAGCTGTCAAACAAGCTTTGCATCACGGCGAGGGATTTTATTTCGGGAAAGTCCGACAGATGAAGTCTGTAGTATTCTATAATTTGCCGGATAATGTTTGCGCGTTCCTGTCGTGAAAATGTATACAATGCCATATTTTCGTAATTTATTCTCAACAATCGTTCGAAAACAATGCTTTCGTTTTTATTTAAATATTTGTTGTGTTCGGGCAGGGTCCCTGAAAATACGCCGTTTAGTAAATCAAAAAAGCAACCGGTTTTATAGGATTCACCATTCGGACGTATGCCGAGATAGGTTGATAGCTGGAGCAAAAATGCAAGATGATAATTCGCTATACCGTCATTGGCTATTTCAAGCCAGCTGATTGAACGGTGCAGGTAATCGAACAGGGGGCGGTTTGCTTCCCTTTCCTGTATAATCCGGTAAAGAACTTCCGAAAGAAATAAGGATATTGCGGTTTTGGCGGGATGATAATGCAACTGTGAAATGAGTAATCCGGATTTGGCCTCCTTTATGCGTTGTATATCCCTGTTGTTCAGATGCTCGACTTCCATATCCAAAACGGAAAGAGGTTGTAGCAGAGAGCGGGAAATCTTTGTTTTTTTTCCGTGTGTATTTGATACCATATAAGAAATGCGTCCGAAGTCTTCCGTGTACATCGTTACAATGATATACTTGTCGTTGTATGGAAGGTTGTGCAGTACGATTCCTTTTGTTTTATGTAACATTGATTCTTATTTACAATTACAGGCAAATATATTGCATTTTTTCTATATGAATTGTTTTTTTTGAAAAAAATACCGGGAAAATTTGGAGGGTAAAGAAAAAGCAGTATCTTTGCACTCGCAAAATGACAAAAGTCATAATTTAGATCTTCTGAATTGTACTTGTCTTTGCGACGGATGGCCTGTTCGTCTATCGGTTAGGACGCAAGATTTTCATTCTTGAAAGAGGGGTTCGATTCCCCTACGGGCTACAATAGATTGAGTATGCGAAGTTGATATTGTAAAGTAAATTTAAGGAATAAAATAAAGAGATGGCTAATCACAAATCATCAGTAAAAAGAATTCGTCAAACAAAAGCTCGTACTTTGCGTAACAGATATGTGGCAAAGACGATGCGTAATGCTTTGAAAAAAATTCGCACATCGGAAGATAAGAATGAAGTAAAAGAGTTGTTCCCAAAGGTATGCTCTATGCTTGACAAACTGGCTAAACGTAATATTATTCATAAAAATAAAGCCGGTAATCTTAAATCAAAGATTGCGAAACGTGTTAACGTAATGAGTGCGTAATTAAAGCAGTAATTGTTTTTTAAGATAAAAAGCTGAACTTTCCGGGTTCAGCTTTTCTTTGCTATAAAAAGGCCTGTTCGTCTATCGGTTAGGACATGAGATTCTCATTCTCAAAAGAGGGGTTCGATTCCCCTACAGGCTACGGCTTTAGGAGGCTTTTGAAGGTCTCTTTTTTTATTTTCAACAATTTGGCAAATTTAACCTTCAGGCGCTTTGGGGATTCATGAAAAATTGCTATATTTGTTAGCTTTTTTTGAAAAAGATGATTATAATATAAATGGAACTATGAGTGAAGAAGAATTGAAAAATGCGAGTAATGAATATTCATCAAAAAATATTCAGGTACTCGAAGGTTTGGAAGCAGTGCGAAAGCGCCCTGCAATGTATATTGGCGATACGGGTGAAAAAGGACTTCACCATTTGGTGTATGAAGTAATAGACAATTCTATTGATGAAGCTTTGGCCGGATATTGTAAGAATATAGAGGTTGTCGTTAATGAAGATAATTCCATTCGTGTGACGGATGACGGACGCGGTATTCCGGTCGATTATCACGAAAAGGAAGGGAAGTCCGCCTTGGAGGTGGTTCTTACGGTTCTTCATGCCGGAGGTAAATTTGATAAAGGAACATACAAGGTTTCAGGAGGATTGCATGGGGTAGGTGTCTCCTGTGTCAATGCGCTGTCTACACATTTAAAAGCTGAAGTTCACAGGAACGGTAAAGTTTACGTGCAGGAGTTTTCCATAGGAAAGTCTCTAGGGGATATTAAAGTGGTGGGAGCCTGTGATACGACGGGTACTATCATATCATTTAAACCGGATCATACTATTTTTACGGTGACCGAATATAAATATGAAATTCTGGCGAATCGTATGCGTGAACTGGCGTTTCTGAATGCAGGTATAAACCTTAAATTAGTAGATAGGCGGGTTGTTCATGAAGACGGAACCTATAAATCCGAAGTATTCCGTTCGGATGAAGGATTAAAAGAATTTGTCCGTTATATAGACAGAGCTAAAGAGCCTCTTATGCAGGATATCATACATATTGTTACGGAAAAACAAGGCATTCCCGTTGAAGTTGCAATGTCCTATAATACTTCATATAATGAAAGCGTTTTTTCTTATGTGAACGATATTAATACGATAGAAGGAGGTACGCATCTGTCCGGATTTCGTCGTGGATTGACACGTACCCTGAAAAAATATGCAGAAGATTCAAAGATGCTTGAAAAGGCAAAAGTTGAAATCCAGGGGGACGATTTTCGTGAAGGCCTTACAGCTGTTATTTCTATCAAGGTGGCGGAACCTCAGTTTGAAGGGCAGACCAAAACCAAGCTTGGAAATAATGAGGTGATGGGCGCTGTCGATTCGGCAGTAGGAGAGGCTTTAGGATATTTTCTGGAAGAGCATCCGAAAGAAGCGAAGACGATTGTGGATAAGGTGATTCTTGCTGCCACAGCACGTCAGGCTGCCCGTAAAGCGCGCGAGATGGTACAGCGCAAATCTCCGTTGACCGGAGGCGGATTACCGGGAAAACTGGCAGACTGTTCTTCGAAAGACGCTGCGGAATGTGAATTGTTCCTTGTCGAGGGAGATTCGGCAGGTGGTACGGCCAAACAGGGGCGCGATCGTAATTTTCAGGCGATATTGCCGTTGCGCGGTAAGATTCTGAATGTGGAAAAAGCCATGGAGCATAAAGTGTTCGATAGTGATGAGATCCAGAATATATATCGTGCAATGGGCGTTACTATCGGAACGGAAGATGATCCGAAAGAATTGAATATGTCAAAGCTTCGTTATCATAAAGTGATCATAATGACTGATGCCGATGTGGACGGAAGCCACATTGCGACCCTGATCTTAACTTTCTTCTTCCGTCGTATGCGTGGGTTGATAGAAAAGGGCTATGTATATCTTGCCACACCTCCGCTTTATCTCTGCAAGAAAGGTAAGACCGAGGAATATTGCTGGACAGAACAACAGCGCCAGAAATTTATCGATACTTATGCCGGAGGAAATGAAGGGCAGGTTCATACCCAGCGATATAAAGGCTTGGGAGAGATGAACGACCATCAGTTGTGGGATACGACGATGAACCCGGAAAACCGGACATTGAAGCAGATAACGATCGATAATGCAGTGGAGGCTGATTCCACCTTTGCAATGCTTATGGGGGAAGAAGTTGCTCCGCGTCGTGAGTTTATCGAAGAGAATGCGACATATGCTAATATTGATGCATAATAATTGAAATTGATCTTTACGGGGCAGTCTTCTGATTGCCCCTAATTGTTATAGAAAAAGACTATGTCATCACTGCTTGACATTTTGTATAAAAAGGTTGACGATCAAACATCGGATTTGTCTTATGCACGACCTAAAATAGGTATTTCTTCCAATAAAAAGGAGGGGATGTCATGTATTGCAGATCCTTATTTTCAGGCGGTAGTAATGGCAGGAGGCGCTCCGTTCCTGATACCTGTCACTACGGATATATCCGTACTTGCTATGATTGCGGATAATCTTGACGGACTCATCCTTTCCGGCGGCGGTGACATTTATCCCGGATATCTGGGAGAAGAGCCTATTCCGGAACTCGGAGAGACTGATTCTTATCGTGATGAATATGATTTCATGTTGTTGAAACTTGCATTTAACCGTCAGCTACCCATATTCGGTATTTGCCGGGGACATCAGGTTCTTAATGTTGCGTTTGGCGGAACCCTTTACCAGGATATATATGCACAGTTTTTAAAGGATGCATTGAAACATAGTCAGGAAGAGGCGCGTGATATCGCGACGCACGCTGTTCGTCTGACGGATATACCATCCAGGTTGCGGATGGCTTTAAATAATCCGGAAGATTTGAATCTTCCTGTTAATTCATTTCATCATCAGGCAGTAAAAGATCCGGCACCGGAGTTTATTGTTACAGCGACATCTCCGGATGGACTGAATGAAGCGATGGAGCATCCGGAGTATCCTATTTTCAGTGTGCAATGGCATCCTGAGCCTATGGCTGTTGCGGGAAATGAAATGATGCTTGATTTGTTTCGCTATCATGTCAATCAGGCTTCTGTTTTTGCTAAAGCTAAAAAGCTGCATAGTCGTATTGCAACGATAGATTCTCATACGGATACACCTGCTGTTTTTGAATCGTTTGATTTGGGTCGAAAAGAAGGCGGGAAAGTGAATCTCCCGTTAATGGATGAGGGATTGCTCGACGCGGTTTTCATGGTGGCTTATCTTCCACAGGGAGAGCGGGACGACATTTCTCTGCGAAATGCGACCGGATATGCCGTAGAGCGGCTTTTAAGAGTACATGAACAGGCAAAGAAATATCCTTATCGCATGGAAGTGGCAAGAACTCCGGATGATCTCCGACGATTGAGGAAGGATGGAAAGAAATCCGTATTTCTGAGTGTGGAAAACGGCTATGCCATAGGGAAAGAACTGGAAAATTTACGGAAGTTCAGGGATTTAGGCGTTTCTTATATAACGCTTTGTCATAATGGGAACAATGATATATGTGATTCGGCTACCGGAAATGCGGAATGGGGCGGATTAAGTCCTTTCGGTATAGAGGTGGTTGCGGAGATGAATCGTCTGGGTTTGATGATTGATATTTCCCATGCAGCCGAAAGTACGTTTTATGATGTGCTGAAATACAGCACAAAGCCTATCATTGCATCTCATTCTTCGTCACGTGCTTTATGCAATCACCGTCGTAATCTTGACGATGATCAGATCAGAGCGCTGGCGTTGCGGGATGGCGTTGTTCAGATATGTCTTTACAAGAGATTTATTAATAATGATGCGGAAAAAGCGTCATTAACCGATGCAATCAGGCATCTTTGCCATATTATTGATATTGCCGGGATTGATCATGTGGGTATCGGTTCTGATTTTGATGGTGACGGAGAATTGATCGGCTGTCGCGCGGCGAATGAGTTGATACAGATTACAATGCGTCTGATCGCGGAGGGTTTTGATGAAGAAAGCATCTCAAAAATATGGGGTGGTAATCTGATGCGGGTGATGAGAGAGGTACAACGTGTAAATGATTCGTTATTGGATAGGTATTGAAAAATTCAATTATTATAGATGTAGGATGAATAAGGTTATTTATTTATTATTGGGTTGTCTTTTTTTGTCGTGTTGTGGACAGAGAAGTGCAACCAAAGGGACAGAGACGTTAGGAGAATCTGTTAAACCAAATAGCGAAAAGTCAATGGAAGTGCCTGTTTTTGATGCGGATAGCGCCTATTCTTATGTTGCCAGGCAAGTTGCGTTCGGACCGCGTGTGCCTAATACCGAAACGCACAAAACCTGTGCTGCTTACTTAGCCTCGGAGTTGGAGCGCCACGGCGCCCGGGTATTTGTTCAGGAGGCGGTGCTTACTGCTTATAATGGAGATAAGTTAGACGCCCGGAATATCATTGGGGCATTTGGCCCTGATAAGAGTCGTCGTATATTATTGTTTGCGCATTGGGATTCACGTCCTTATGCCGATCACGATGCGGATGAAGCGAATCACCGGAAACCGATCGACGGTGCGGATGACGGAGGTAGCGGAGTCGGAGTACTATTGGAAATAGCCCGTCAGATAGGACAGAAAGCTCCGGAAGCGGGGATTGATATCATATTTTTTGATGCGGAAGATTACGGCACTCCTGAATTTGTAAATGAAAATAAACCGAATACGTGGTGCCTGGGCTCGCAATTCTGGGCAAAAAACCCTCATATACCCAATTATAAGGCCGAATATGGAATACTTCTTGACATGGTGGGAGCAAGAGGGGCTACATTCTATAAAGAACATACATCGGTGCGTTATGCCAGCCAGTATGTGGAGAAGGTCTGGGCTGCCGCCCGTAGCCTTGGCTATGGCAAGTATTTTATTAATGCTATGGGAGGGAATATTACGGATGATCATCAATATGTTATTGAAGGACGGCGTATCCCATGTCTCGATATTATCAATTATGATATGGAAAGGTTCGATTTTGGTTCATACTGGCATACGATGAATGATAATATGGACAATATAGATACGGAGACGCTCAAAGCCGTTGGGCAGACTGTGCTTGAGGTGATTTATAATGACTGAAAAATAAGAAGGCTATGACAATAAATGAAATACAGGACGAAATAATAGAAGATTTCTCAATTTCGGACGATTGGATGGACCGGTATGCTTTGCTTATTGAGATGGGAAATTCGTTGCCGATGCTGGATGAAAAGTATAAGGCGGAAAGTAATCTGATTGAAGGTTGTCAGAGCAGGGTGTGGCTACATGCCGAATATGTTGACGGAAAAGTTCTATTTCAGGGCGATAGTGATGCGCTAATCGTAAAAGGGATTGTTTCGTTACTGATACGTGTCTTGTCTGATCATACCCCTCAGGAAATATTGGATGCAGATCTTTATTTTATAGAACGAATAGGACTAAGAGAGCACCTTTCGCCGACACGCTCAAACGGTCTTGTCTCCATGCTGAAGCAGATGAAAATGTACGCACTGGCATTCACTGCGAAATCATCCTCTTGAATTTTCAGAATAAATAAGTTCCTCAATTATTGCTTATTTTGTTTATTTTTGTCACTCAAAATAGGCATGATGAAAGAGAAGATATTTCTCTTGCTGATGTTTTTATGTGTGTTTATTACCGCATCGGCTGAGGATTCAATAAAGATCAAACTATTACTCGGCCAGGTCGGTTATTGTAGTTGGCCCCGA
>JAITVS010000282.1 GCA_031285685.1 Tannerella sp. | reverse complement strand
AGCATTTGAAAATTTTGAAGTATGGTTTATTACGGGAGCACAGCTTCTGTATGGGGGTGACGCAGTAAAAGCAGTAGACAGTCACTCGAACGAAATGGTTAAAGGTTTGAACAAATCAGGAAATCTCCCTGTAAAAGTTGTTTATAAAGGAACCGTAAACTCGTCCAAAGAAGTTACGGATGCATTCAAAAAGGCGAATAATGACGAAAAATGTATTGGTGTTATCACATGGATGCACACATTCTCTCCCGCAAAGATGTGGATTCACGGACTACAGGAATTCCGTAAACCGTTAATGCATCTGCATACACAGTTTAATAAAGAAATTCCATGGGATACAATGGACATGGATTTCATGAATTTGAACCAATCAGCTCACGGAGACCGCGAATTTGGACATATTACCGCACGCATGCGTAAACCCCGCAAGGTGGTAGTCGGTCATTGGAGCGATAAAGGGACACAAGAAAAAATAGCCGTATGGATGC
The DNA here is from genome assembly GCA_031285685.1 of Tannerella sp. GTDB lineage: Bacteria > Bacteroidota > Bacteroidia > Bacteroidales > Tannerellaceae > Tannerella. Next base: position 33,698 of record JAITVS010000282.1, on the reverse strand, counting down.
GCGTGGCCGCAGCATGGGCTGACTCCCAGGACATGCTTATCATTCGCTTTGGCGACCAGATGAATAACGTCGCAGTAACCGACGGCGATAAAGTCGAAGCGGAAATGCGTTTAGGTTATCATGTGGACTACTGTCCGATAGCAGAACTGGTTGCCCTGCAGGAGAAAGTGACAAAGGCAGAGATCACTAAAATGATGAAAGAATACGAAAGCCAGTATGTATTTGCTCCGGCATGTAAAGAAGGCGGCGAAAAACGCGGACAAGTAGAAAAAGCGGCACGTATAGAAATCGCACTGCGCAAATTACTGAAAGCGAAAGGCGCTAAAGCATTCACTACCAATTTTGACGACCTGGAAGACGTAGATCAGATTCCGGGACTCGCTTCACAACGATTAATGGCCGAAGGATACGGTTTCGGTGCCGAAGGCGACTGGAAAACGGCTGCATTATACCGTTCGATGTGGTTCATGGGGCAGGGAATGCCGAAAGGTTGTTCTTTCCTTGAAGATTACACCTTGAATTTTGCGGAAGAAAAAAGTTCTATCCTGCAAGCTCATATGTTAGAAGTTTGTCCTTTGATTGCTGCAGAGAAAAAAGTCAAAATGGATGTATTCGCCCTCGGCATAGGTGGAAAAAACGATCCTGCACGCCTTATTTTTACAAGTAAAACCGGTCCCGGTGTAGCAGCAACGATCGTCGATATGGGTAATCGTTTCCGCATGATTGTAAATAAGGTGGATTGCATCAAACCGAAACCGCTGCCTAAACTTCCGGTAGCATCGGCATTGTGGATTCCACGCCCGAACTTCGAGGTGGGAGCAGGAGCATGGATTCTTGCAGGAGGTACGCATCATACCAGCTTCTCCTACGACCTGACAGTTGAATACCTTGAAGATTATGCAGAAATAGCTGGTATTGAATTATTAGTTATTGATGAGAATACCACGATATCCGAATTTAAAAAAGAAATGCGGATGAATGATGTTTATTATATGTTAAACAAAGCATTACAATAATTATGAAATTTGTAATCGGACTTGATTATGGAAGTGATTCCGCCCGCGCATTGATTGTTAATGCGGAAAACGGGGAAATTATCGCATCATCGGTAGCAAGCTACCCGCGCTGGTCGGAAGGGAAGTATTGTAATCCTGCAATAAATCAATACCGGCAACACCCGCAGGACTATATCGATGTACTTGAGACCACAGTAAAAGACGCTTTATCCAAATGTCCCGGCGGAACGGCGGAACAAGTGGTAGGCATCGCATTTGATACAACGGGCAGTACTCCGGCATTTACGGATGCAACAGGTACTCCGTTAGCCATGTTACCCGAGTTTGCAGAAAATCCGAATGCAATGTTCATTCTGTGGAAAGATCATACGGCTGTTCAGGAAGCTACCGAAATAAACAAACTCTGTAAAGCATGGGATATCGACTACGCTGCGTATGAAGGGGGTATATACTCCTCGGAATGGTTCTGGGCAAAGGCATTGCATGTTTTACGGAAAGACAAGGCGGTTCAGGAAAAAGCCTATTCGATTGTTGAATATTGCGAGTGGTTGCCTGCATTAATTACAGGAGTAAAGTCATCAAAAGACATTGTTCGCAGCCGTTGCGCCAACGGACACAAGGCGATGTGGCACGAAAGCTGGGGAGGACTGCCAAGCGAAGAGTTCCTTACCGAACTAGATCCGCTGCTGAAGGGTTTCCGTAGCAGACTATTTGACCAAACAGAAACTGCAGACAAACCGGTTGGGACACTTTCTCCCGAATGGGCATCACGGCTCGGACTCTCCGTCGATGTAATCGTAGCGGGAGGAGCGTTTGACTGCCATATGGGAGCTGTCGGCGCGGGCATTACCCCCAATACATTTGTCCGTGTGATCGGAACATCCACCTGCGATGTGATGGTTGCAAGCTATGAAGAAATCGGACATAAGCTGATCAAAGGCATATGCGGACAGGTTGACGGCTCTGTTATACCGGGCATGATAGGACTTGAGGCCGGACAATCCGGCTTTGGAGATATCTACGCATGGTTTAAACGCGTACTCGAATTTCCTCTTAAAAAGATTTTATCCAAAACAACCATTATTGATGTCGCAACAAAGGCTAAACTGATTGACGAAGCATGCGACAGGATCATTCCGATGCTCACAGAAGAAGCCGAAAAAATACCTGTCAGTGAAAGCACGATTATTGCTACCGACTGGATGAACGGCCGACGTACGCCGGATGCCAATCAATTATTGACAGGTACTATTGACGGATTAACATTAGGAAGTACAGCGCCGCGTATATTCCGCGCACTCGTTGAAGCTACGGCATTCGGTTCGCTTGCTATCGTCGAACGCTTCATCAGTGAAGGAGTTCGCATTGATAATGTAATCGGCATCGGCGGCATAGCGCTGAAATCCCCGTTTGTGATGCAAACACTGAGTGATGTATTAAACATGCCGATTAAGGTCTGCAAAACAGATCAGGCGTGTGCCCTGGGAGCAGCTATGTTTGCCGCTACAGCAGCCGGAGTATACAATAAGGTCGAAGACGCACAGAAAGCGATGAATTCCGGTTTTGCCAAAGAATACATACCTAATAAAGAAAATGCGAGACTATACCGCGATATTTACAGGAAATATGTAAAACTTGGCGAATTTACAGAAAAATCAACGTGTGAAGAATAAAGTAAAATACCATGAATATCTTTAAACTAAAATCAATACCGGCAACATTTATCCTGGCAGCAACGATTATGCTGCCGGGGATGTTGTCCGCACAAAAAAGCGCAACGATAAAAATTCATCCGGAATTGGCAAAAGACACCATACCCAAAGAGATCTACGGTCATTTTGCGGAACATCTCGGAACCTGTATTTACGGAGGGTTGTGGGTAGGTGAAAATTCAACTATACCAAATACATCAGGATATCGCACGGATGTACTCAATGCGCTCAAAGAACTGAAAATACCCGTATTACGCTGGCCGGGAGGATGTTTTGCCGACGAATACCACTGGATGGACGGCATCGGACCAAAAGACAACCGCCCCAAGATGGTAAATAATAACTGGGGAGGGACAATCGAAGACAACAGCTTCGGAACACATGAGTTCCTTAACCTTTGTGAAATGCTGGATTGTGAACCTTACATCAGCGGTAATGTCGGAAGCGGTACTGTAGAAGAGATGGCAAAATGGGTTGAGTATATGACATCCGACGGAGACAGCCCCATGGCAAATTTGCGCCGTCAAAACGGACGCGACAAAGCCTGGCAGGTGAAATATTTCGGAGTAGGAAACGAAAGCTGGGGTTGCGGCGGTGACATGAGACCCGAATATTATGCCGATCTTTATCGTCGTTATGCGGTTTATTGCCGTAATTATGATAATAACAGATTATATAAAATCGCAAGTGGAGCTTCCGATTACGATTATAACTGGACGGAAGTCTTGATGGAGAATATCGGACACCGCATGCATGGAATATCTCTTCACTACTACACAGTTAAAGGCTGGAGCGGCAGCAAGGGAGCGGCAACTATTTTCGATAAAGATGATTACTACTGGACGATCGGAAAATGTCTTGAAATTGAAGATGTCATTGAAAAGCATTGTGACATCATGGACAAATACGACAAAAACAAACATATCGGCCTGTTAGTCGACGAATGGGGCACCTGGTGGGACGAAGAACCGGGAACGATACGCGGTCACCTGTTTCAGCAAAATACGCTTCGTGACGCATTTGTGGCAAGTCTGACATTTGATGTATTTCACAAATACGTATCACGTGTAAAAATGGCAAACATCGCACAGATCGCTAATGTTTTACAATCAATGGTTCTTACAAATGACAAAGGTGAAATGGCGCTGACACCAACGTATCATGTATTCAATATGTACAAAGTTCACCAGGATGCATTAAATATTCCGCTCTCCATAACATCCGACAAGATGAATGTTCGGGACAACCGTTCGATTCCGATGTTAAGCGCGACTGCGTCAAAAGATAAAAACGGAGCAATTCACCTGTCTTTATCTAATATAGATGCCGATCATACACAAACCGTATCTGTTGATTTGTCAGGTTTAAAAATCGGAAAAGTTGTAAACGGAAGTATTCTTACCGCAACAAATCTCACCGATCATAATTCGTTCGAAAAACCGCAATCTGTGGCTCCTCAGGAATTCAAAGACGCAAAGATCAACAATGGAATAATGCAGGTAAAAATGCCGGCTAAATCAATTGTTACCATCGAATTGAAATAACAAAATACTTTATTTGTAAAATATGGATACAAAGAAATCCCGAAACAAGTTCCTGTGTCGGGATTTTTTATTATTTTTGTCCGCTGTATCTCAAAGCCCCTGATCATGAAAAAAGTATTGATTTTAATACTAACCGTATGTCAGGCTATTACAATAGCCGCACAGAAAAAAAATCCGAAATGGGTAGATAAAGCCGATAAAGCTATATTTACAATAGAAACAACTACCAAAGAAGGAACCACAAAAAGCGGACCCGGATTTTTCATCCAGGAAAACGGAGAAGCCGTATCTTCTTATGATTTATTCAGAAAAGCGGAAAAAGCCATTGTGATCACATCCGGCGGCGAAAGACTACAGGTAACACAGATATTAGGTGCCGACGATATGTATAGTGTCATACGCTTCAAAGTTTCCGTACCTAAAAAAACAATATTCCTCCCCGTTGCTAAAGTTTTACCGGCGATGAATTCTGTGGCCTATTTACCTCCTTCCAAAGAAGAAAAAAATCTTACCCAGGGAGCGATCTCGGAGATAACAAAAATCAATGGCGCCTACGATTACTATAAAATAGACATGCCTTTACCCAAATCCCAGGAAGGCTACCCTCTTCTCAACGAAGCCGGAGAAGTATTTGCGTTGACACAAGTAGACGCATCCGGGAAGGGAAAAACATTCGGTATATCGGTCGCATATATACAAAGCCTGCATGCGACTGCCACGGACATGCTGAAAAGAACTTATTCGGAAATAGGTATACGCAAAGCCTGGGCTTCAAATATAGAGGAAGCGCAAATCTCATTATTACTGTATTCCTCACAGCAGGATGCTAAAACATATCTCGAAACATTAAGCGATTTCATTGCAACATTCCCCAACAGCCCCGACGGTTATAATAGCCGCGCATCACATTATGCTTTCCATCGTAAAGAACTTGCATCTGCTGAAAACGAACAATTGCAAATGTTGGATATGGCATGGAACGACCTGGAAAGCGCAGCAAAATACACAAAAAACAAAGGAGACATCTATTACAATAAAGCGAAGCTGATTTTCGGAACGGTGGCCAGTGACAGCATGCTTCAATACAAGGATTGGAATATGGAAACAGCAAAGGCGAATATACAAAAAGCCATCGCAGAAGAAGACCTCCCCGTTTACCGTCAGTTAGAGGGAGATATCGCATTTTATGAAAAAGACTTCGAGAAAGCTTACAATTCATATTCCACTGTTAATAATTCTCCTGCGGCATCCGGTTCTTCGTATTATCTCGCGGCAAAAAGCAAACAACAGATCGGAGGCTCCAACATAATGGAAATCATTTCACTCATGGACAGCGCCACAGCAAAAAGTCCTGTTAATGAAGCCGCTGTATACCTCTTGGAAAATGTAGACCTGAAGATGCAGGCCGGACTCTACGACCAGGTGGTAAAAGATTATGATATGTATTATCTGATGGCGGGTGGTAACGTGTCCGACGAATTTTATTACTACCGCGAACAAGCCAAATTCCGGTCCGGAAACTTTGAAGGCGCATTAGAAGACATCAATAAAGCAATTTCAATTAACGGAACAAATGCTATATTCTATGCGGAAAAGGCATCTGTATATTTACGCCTGAAAGACTTACCCAAGGCTCAGGAATGTGCTGAAAAAGCCATTGAGATTGCACCCGATTTTGCCTCGGCATACCGGATATTAGGTGTTAGTCTTGTCAGACAGGATAAAAAAACGGAAGCATGTACGCATTTCAATAAAGCAAAAGAATTAGGAGATCCCGTCGTTGAAAAACTGATAAAAGAAAACTGTAATTAAAACGCGAAAAAATAAAGCTATAAAAACTAATTATTAACAATAAAAAAAATGAACAACACGAAAACTATGAACATGGCAGCGGACAACATTCGTATTCTTGCTGCTTCGATGGTAGAAAAAGCTAATTCCGGTCATCCGGGAGGCTCAATGGGGGGAGCGGATTTCATTAATGTGCTTTACTCTGAATTTATTAACTATAATCCGGAAAAGCCTGATTATCCTTACCGTGATCGTTTCTTCCTCGATCCGGGGCACATGTCTCCGATGTTGTATTCCATCCTTGCATTAGCCGATATGATGCCGCTGAAAGAACTGGAGAACTTCCGTCAATGGGGAAGTCTGACACCGGGACATCCCGAAGTCGACATAATGCATGGTATAGAAAACACATCCGGACCGCTCGGTCAGGGCCATGCCATGGCTTTAGGAGCTGCTATCGCAGAGCGCTTTATGGTTGCACGTTTTGGAGAGTGGATGTCACACAAAACTTACGTATATATCTCCGACGGAGGTGTTCAGGAAGAAATTTCACAAGGTGTAGGTCGTATAGCAGGGCACCTGGGTCTGAACAATCTGATCATGTATTACGACTCAAATAACATCCAGCTTTCAACAAAAGTAGAAGAAGTAGATTCAGAAGATGTCGCGGCGAAATACAAAGCATGGAACTGGAATGTAATCTCCGTAGACGGATGTTCTGTGGAAGAAATACGCAAAGCCCTGACTGCGGCTAATGCAGAAAAGAAACGTCCTACAATCATCATAGGTAAAACAACGATGGCTAAAGGCGCTGTCGATGCTAAAGGCAAGAGCTACGAACATACGGTTTCCACTCATGGACAACCATTATCCGCCGCCGGAGCGGATTTTGACGCTACCATCAAGAATCTCGGCGGAGATCCGAAAAAACCGTTCACGATCTTTACGGATGTAAAGAAGATGTATAGTGACCGCCAGAAGGATCTGAAAAAATGGGCGCAGGGCGTAGCCAAAGATGAAGAAAAATTCCGTAAAGGAAATGCAGAGCTGGCAGCCAAATTGGACTTATTCTTAAGCGGTAAAATGCCTAAAATCAACTATTCATCCATCGAAATGAAGGAAAATATTGCAACACGTGCCGCATCTGCAACAATGTTAGGCATGTATGCAAAGCAGGTCGAAAACATGATCGTTGCATCAGCCGACCTTAGCAATTCCGACAAGACAGACGGATTCCTCAAATATACAACCGCATTCAAAAAAGGCGATTTCTCCGGACAATTCCTCCAGATCGGCGTCAGTGAACTTACAATGGCATGTATCATGAATGGTATGGCATTGCACGGAGGTGTTATTCCGGTATGCGGAACGTTCTTTGTATTCTCTGATTACATGAAACCGGCTGTACGCCTTGCTGCATTGATGCATTTACATGTCATCTATGTATGGACACACGATTCGTTCCGGGTAGGTGAAGACGGCCCGACTCATCAACCGGTCGAACATGAAGCGCAGATACGCCTGTTGGAACATCTGAAAAACCATAAGGATAAACGTTCGATGGTAGTACTTCGGCCGGCTGATGCGGAAGAAACTATATATGCCTGGAAGGCGGCTGTAGAAGGTAACCGTCCGACAGCACTGATCCTGTCCCGCCAGAATATAAACAATCTGCCGGCAGCAAGCGGTAACCGCCGGAAAGAAGCGCAGCAGATTACGAAAGGCGGATATATTGTCAGTGATTGCAAAGGCAAACCAAATGTAGTGATGCTGGCCAGCGGATCCGAAGTGGCTACGCTTGTCGAAGGTGCTGAAAAACTTGAAAAGGACGGAATAAAAGTTCGTATCGTATCGGTTCCTTCCGAAGGTCTCTTCCGTGATCAAAAGGCAGACTATCAGGAAAGCGTGTTACCGAAGGGCATTAAACGCTTCGGGCTCACATCCGGCTTACCTGTCACTTTGCAGGGCCTCGTAGGAGACAACGGATCGATTCACGGAATGCCAAGTTTCGGTTATTCGGCACCTTATAAAGTGTTGGATCAAAAGCTGGGTTTCACCGGAGACAATGTCTACAAGCTTGTAAAGAAAATGATTAAAGGTTGACACAAACAAGTTAAAATATTTAAGTCTGTGATTGACGCAGACTTAAATATTTAATTTTCAACGACTGATATTGTTTAAAACAAATACAATGAACTTCACAAATACAACAATAGGATTAGCGAGCGACCATACCGGTTTTGAATATAAAGAACTCATAAAAAAGCATCTTGAAAAAAGAGGACTTCGCTATGTAGATTTTGGAGCGACTTCCCCGGAGAGAAGTGATTATCCGGACTTTGCACACAAATTAGGTAAAGCGATTGAAAACAAAGAACTGGATATGGGTATCGCCTTATGCGGTACAGGAAACGGTATGGCTTTCACTCTGAATAAATTTCCGTCCATTCGTGCGGGACTTGCCTGGAATGAGGAAGTGGCCGGACTGGTAAGCGCACATAACAAGGCCAATGTACTTGTGATGCCTGCACGATTTATTACACAGGAAGAAGTGGAAAAAATGGTCGATGCCTATCTGGATACACCTTTCGAAGGTGGACGCCATCAGGAACGTATAGACAAAATATGCGGTCTGTAAAAATCGCTTTCTATTCTCCCGTAAAAGTTAGTAAGTTTAACGCGAAATAACCAATTTGCCGGTAGCAGGCTGCTATAGCCATATTTAAAACAGAGAATGGAAGTCTTTTAACAGAATTCAAACCTGTACTTCCGGTTTTTATGAATATTTTTGTATTCATAAAGTATCTGTTTCATGAAAAATCATTGTCTCGCATTTCTCATTTATCTGTGTCTTTTCAACGTACTTCAGATTCGGGCCGTCACATTCCGTCATCTGGATGTAAAAGACGGGTTAAGCAGCAGACAGGTTTTCCAGATAAAAAAAGATACGACCGGTTTTTTATGGCTATTTACCTCCATGGGAATAGACCGGTATGACGGTACGGAGTTCAGGCATTACAAGTTAAATGAAAAAATAGAATCAAAAGACCACATCCTCTCCTCTTCCGTTATGACATGCGATAACCACGGACATCTGTGGGTATCTCTAAAGAACGGGGAGATCTATTCTTACGATCATACAAAAGACGAATTCATACTAAAAATTAATCTGTCCGGTTATTTTCCGGAGACAGTCTCTCTGAACTATATTTTTTTCGATTCCGACAACCGCTTGTGGATATGCCTCTCCAGAGGATTGTTTTTATTTGATCCGGAACTAAAGGATATACAGGAAATAGCCGGTTTTTCAGCTATCAATACTACTAAAATCCTCCAGTACAAGGATATTTTTTATGTAGGCACGGAAATACATTTGTTTCGTTTGTGTGAAAACAGAACTCAGAACACATTCTCTACTCCTGAGAAAATTTCAACGGAAACCGGACTTGTCGAATCGCTGCATTTTAATAAGAATCACCTATATGTAGGTACATTCTCCAACGGAGCATTCGTTTTAGAACTCAAATCCGGAAATATGACTCCGCTCACGGGACTTATACCCCGGGTACCCATCCGTTCTATCATAACTGCGAAAGAGAATGAAATATGGTTTGGGACAGACGGCAGCGGATTATATATATTAGATGCGGAAAATCACCGGCTGAAAGAAAAATTGACGGCAGATGAAGACGAAGCCAATCATCTCAGCGGGAATACGATATCCGATATACTGGCGGATGAAAACGATTGTGTCTGGATAAGCACCAGCACAAACGGTATCAGTATTTTTGATCCGAAATACAATGATATTAAGTGGATCAGGCACGAACCAAAAAACCAAAATTCACTACATTCCAATCATGTAAACATCATTCTGGAAGATTCGGAAGGCGATTTATGGTACGGAACAAATAACGGTGTCAGTTTGTACCGGAAAAAACAAATGAGATGGTATCATTTCCTGAATAATAATACAAGTGATGCAAAAAACCCGGCCGTCATTCTGGCCTTGTGCGAAGATAGCCTGAAACAAATCTGGGCAGGAGGATATGGTTGTGGCCTTTTTTGTATTAATAAATCCAACGGGACCATCCGGAAAACCGAAAAATCCGACGAGACTTCCCAAAAAGGAATAACAACCGATTATATTTTTTCTCTTTATGCGGATAACGAATCAATCTGGATCGGCGGAATAGAAGGCGAACTGACCTGTTACAACATCAAAAATAAAACATATACTTATTTTCCGGAAACGTGCGTCGGAGATATCAAATCCGGCAATATGAACAAGCTGTTACTGGCTACCTGTAACGGACTCGGATCATTAGACAAGAAAACTGCATCAATACAAATCATCTCATCTTTCAAGGATCTGAACCTTAAATACCCGATCCGTTGTCTGCTACAGGCATCATCAGGAGACATATGGATGGCAACCGACGGACAAGGGTTAATTTGTTACAATCCGGAGAAAAATGTCTCCAACCTTTATACTTCCGGTGATATCATTAAATCAAATGCAATAAATGGTATTGTAGAGGATGCTTTAGGAAGGATATGGTTTACGACCGAAAAAGAACTGTACGTAATTGAGCCTTCCGGAAATGAAGTAATCTGCATGAACGAATTTTTAGGTGTTGAATGGGGATATTTTAATCCCAACGCCTGTTTATCCATGAAAAACAGCCATCTGGCTTTTGGTACGGCTAAAGGTGTAATCGAATTCTCACCCTATTTCGACATGGAATTAAAAGATTCCCTTTCTGTATTATTTACAGATTTCAAATTGCTTTATGAATCCGTAAAAGTCGGTTCTGCAGACTCTCCGATCAAACAGGCAATTAATGAAATACAGTCTCTTTCGCTTAAATATGAACAAAATTCCTTTTCCATTTCTTTTTCTGCAATCAATTTCATTCACCCTCACCAAACGGAATACCTGTATCAATTAGACAATTTTGATCCGGAATGGAGAGTTGCTCCCTCTACCCGTCGCGCGGAATATATGAACCTAAATCCCGGAAATTATACATTCCGCCTGAAAGCGATTAATAAATATACAAAAAAAACGATTGGAAAAAGAACGATTCTCATACATATAGACAGGCCATTCTGGGCTTCTTGGTGGGCTATAGCCTGTTATCTTGCCTTATTGGGGATTCTCATTTACCTGCTTATCCAATATGTACGTAACCGCATTGCCAAGCATGACGCGAAAGAAAGGATACGTTTTTTCATCGACGTCGCCCACGACATACGGACCCCGATTTCCCTGATAAAAGCGCCTTTAAGCGAAATGGAGACAAAAGAAGACCTGACCGGGCACGGAAAGGAGTTATTGGATGTTGCCATGAAAAATGCGGACAAATTGTTCACAATGGTTTCCCAACTGCTTGATCTTCAGAAAACAGATCTGACAGAAGAGAAATTAAACATCGTACAACAGGATATGAACGGCTATATGCATGAAAAAATAACTTCTTTTCGCATGGCAGCCGTACAGAAAAACATTGACCTCCACCTGATCATGGAGGAACATTTCCCGGAAATCTGGTTTGATAAAGGCAAAATGGATAAAATTATGGATAATCTGTTATCGAATGCCATCAAATACACGGAAAAGGGAACGGTCACCGTACACGTAAATCACTCCGGTAATAGCTGGTCCGTAAAAATAGAAGATTCGGGAATAGGCATACCGGCAAATGAACAGAAACATTTATTCAAGGAGTTTTACCGGGCGGAAAATGCAATCAACTCAAATGAAAGCGGTTCCGGGATAGGGTTGGTACTGGTACACAAACTTGTACGGTTAATGCAGGGAAACATTACATTTTCAAGTAAGGAAAAGGAAGGTTCTTCATTCATTGTCAATTTTCCCTTCAAAATCAATAATATACAGACAAAAAACAGCAATAAGAAAACAGAAACACCGCCGAATGAAAAAGATGAAAAGACAGAACCCTCCGAAAAAGAAATACTTCTGCTGGCTGAGGACAATAAAGAAATGCGCGAATATCTGAAAACCAGCCTGTCGACAGATTTCAATGTTATAGACGTACCGGATGGTGAACAGATGCTGGGGTTGGCAAAAGAACTGAACCCGGCCATTATCATATCGGATGTATTGATGCCGAAACTAAGAGGAGATGAAGCTTGCAGGATACTCAAATCGTCCATTGAAACGAGCCATATACCCTTTATTTTACTATCAGCCTTAAGTGAGAAAGAGCATGTCATCCTCGGTCTGGAAGCAGGCGCAAATGATTACATCATCAAACCCTTCGATTTCAACATCCTGAAAGCAAGAATCCTGAACATTCTGAATAACAGGGAGATTCTAAGAAAGAAAGTACTATCCGCTGAAACCGGATTAGATGAATTAAACTATACGAATCAACTCGATAAAGAATTTTTAGAGAAAGCCATCAAAATCATTGAAGAAGAATTGGCCAATCCGGATTTCTCCATCAACGAATTCTGTAAAATATTAGGGATGAGCCGGACATCAGTATACAACAAAATAAAAACGTTGACCAACCAATCTCCCAACGATTTTATTCGGATTATTCGTTTAAACAAAGCAAAAGAATTACTCAAAACAAAAAAATATCCCGTCTCCGAAATCGCATATATGGTAGGATTTTCCGACCCCAAATATTTCAGTACAAGTTTTAAGAAACAATTTGGTGTCAGTCCGAGTAAATCTGACTAAAACCGGCATAATCACGAATAGCTGCAGGAAGCTTTTTTGCCGGAAATATCAAATATAACAGTCTTTCGACCTTTTTTGTCAATTATCAAACCTCATTTCTGAAGTTTGTAAATAATATTGTATCCGGAAAGATTTGTCAAAATCTTTAGCCGGCAAAACACTATAAAATTATAATTAGACATGGAAACATATTTAGGTCTCGACCTGGGAGGAACAAAATTGCTGATCGGAGAATCCGACTGTAGGGGAAATATTTTAAAATACAAAAAATACGATTCCGGTTATTTCAGTCAACAATCGGCACTGGAAATAATCAAATACTCATTAGACGACTATATAAAAACGGTCGGTTGGACAAACAGTAAACCGGTCGGGATGGGAGTTGGGCTGATTGGTCGTGTCGATCCGGAACAAGGCATCTGGTTACAGATTGATCCGTCGCGCACCCAACCGATTCCATTAGCCAGAGAATTGTTTGACCTGTATGGAATCCCGTGCCACATCGATAATGATGTAAAAAGCGCGACACGTGCAGAACGGCATTTCGGGTTCGGCCAACTATCAAAAAATTTCATCTATGTCAATGTAGGCACAGGTATCGCCGCCGGCTTCGTTGTCAACGGCAGGCAAATCCGTGGAAGCCATTATAATGCGGGAGAAGTCGGCCACACGCAAGTTGGGGTAAACATCGGCATTCCATGTGGTTGCGGCAGAAAAGACTGCGTAGAACAAATTGCATCCGGTATTGGTTTTGACCGTTGCGCCCGTTTATTAAAACCTACATTTAAAACGAATCTTCACATATCCGACGAGCCAGGCGAACGGGTCAGTATACCGGAAGTATTCGAATTGAGTAAAAAAGGAGATCCTTTATGTCTGGAATTAGTTGAAAACGCGTCCCAGGCATTAGCAAACCTGATCATGAATTTAGTAAGGGTCAGTGACCCTGATACGGTTGTTTTAGGCGGTGGTATCGTATCAGATGGATATATACATACCAAAGTGCTGGAGAAACTGAATGCCAACACCATTCGTTTTGTAAAAAACGGAGTCGTAATAACCAAACTAAACCCTGATTTTATAGGTCTGCTTGGAGCTGCAGCCGTCGCAATGAACGTCTAAAATTTAATTTTTGTAAAGATGAAAATAACGATTGTAAAAAACGAGACTGAATTTGATTGTATCTCTGCATGGCGTATCATACGGGAAATGCTTATTAATCCGAAAGCCGTAATCGGGCTATCGACAGGGAAAACCACTAAAAATATTCATCTGAATGTCAGCAGAATACACAAGCAGGATCCGTTTGATATATCCGGAATCACTTTATTCGGTCTGGATGAGGTAACCAATGTACCCCGCGAATATGCCGGTGCATGCTTTACTATGCTAAAAACCGAAATCATAGATCCGTTAGGGATACCTGAACATCATTTTATTATGCCTCCTACTTATTCGGATGATTTCAATAAAGAAGCTTTATTATTTCAGCGGGCACTGGAAGCAAGAGGAGGCATCGATCTGCAGATACTGGGATTAGGAACAAACGGCCATCTGGGATTTAATCAGCCGGGTACCCCCTTCGAAAGTGAAGCCTGGCACTCCTTTATGGATAAGGAACTGGAAAGCCGGATACGGAAAGAAACCGGAACTGCGCAGGAAATTCCTTTAGGCGGATTGACATTAGGCATTAAAAACATCATGCATGCCCGGAAGATCATATTAGTTGCCAAAGGAGAAAGTAAAGCTGAAATTGTCAAGAAAATGCTACATGGACCCGTAACGACGGATATACCCGCATCTGTTTTACAACTTCACCCGGATTGTGAATTCATACTGGATACGGACGCTGCCAGACTTCTTTAATAGACAACAGGATGAACTAAAAAATAAAAAATCAACAACTCATCATCACATACCATGACACAACAAGAAAAACAAGTAGGCTACGTCGGACCTTTTCTTACAATGGTCTTCCTGTTCTTTATCGTTGGTTTTCTGACAACCGCCAACACGCAATTCCAGGGACCACTTAAAGAAACATTTTTGTCAGGAGTAGGCAATTTAAAAAACACGTTTGCCACACTGATTACATTCTCCTGGTTCCTGGCATATCCGCTTTGCGGAGGAGTCGGTTCACGGTGGACAACCAGATACGGATACAAAGGAACGCTCATCCGTTCATTATTCATCATGATTTCAGGTTTAGGATGTTTTTTTCTCTCTTCCTGGTTTACCGTGCAATTTCCGGAAGCCAACCTGAGATTAGGAGCCAACCTTGTTCCTGCAGGCTTTTTTATTTTCCTGTTAGGATCATTCATTGTCGGAGCTTCCGCCACTATTTTACAGGTTGTCATTAATCCGTACCTGACCGCTTGTTACGTAAAAGGCACCCAACCGATTCAGCGAATGGCGATCGGCGGTTCCGCCAATTCCATCGGTACGACGATCGCACCCTTCTTCGTAACAGGAGTCGTATTCGGGGGACTCGCCATGGAAGACGTACAGATCAGCCAGTTAATGATGCCATTCCTCTCATTAATATCAATTATCGGTATTGTCATATTGATATTAGTCAGATTATCTTTACCTGACATCAAGGGAACAAAAGCCGAAGCCGGAGAAAAATTGGATAAAAGCGTCTGGTCATTCAGTCACCTGACTTTGGGCGTCATTGCTATCTTTTTTTATGTAGGCGTCGAGGTATGCATCGGAGCTAACATCAATTTATACGCGATCGAACAGGAATCCGCAAACGGTCCCTTTTCTTTTTTCGGAAATGATTCGCTCACACTATTCGGGATAAATTTTGCCATACCCGCGCTAATGGCCACATTGTATTGGGGTGGTATGCTGATCGGTCGCCTGGTGGGAAGTTCTTTGAGTACCGTACCTCCCCGGGTACAACTCGTTGTAACTACCGTCTCCGCAACAATCCTGGCAGCATTAGCTATCGCTTTCAATAATCCATGGCTACTAACAGCAGTCGGACTATTCCACTCCATTATGTGGGGCGCTATTTTTACATTGTCCGTTTCTAAACTTGGTAAATATACATCCGTTGCTTCCGGTGTCTTCATGATTGGTGTTGTCGGCGGCGCTATACTGCCACTGCTGCAGGGAATAATTGCTGACGCCATTCATGGTTGGAGGTGGTCCTGGTTTATCGTGATTTTCGGAGAATTATTTATGCTATACTATGCATTGATAGGCTCCAGAGTGAAACAGTCGGCAGAATAAAAATAATAACAAATGATCAAAAAAATGAACAGAATCAAGATATATAGTATCCTCCTTTTTTCTTTTGTCTTATGTATGTCCTGCAGCGGAAATACATCAAAGCAGGATAATGGAACGAAACAACAGCAAGCGGAAATAAAAGCGAATGAGAAGGTAATCATTGTTTATGTAACCTCATGGAGTCAAACGATTCCGGATGCGAACTATATGACACATATCAATTACGCATTCGGACATGTAAAAGAAACATTCGACGGAATACGCATCGACAATGAAGAACGGTTAAAGCAGATCGTCGAATTGAAAAAGGATCGCCCATCGTTAAAAATACTTCTTTCCATCGGAGGATGGGGAAGCGGACGATTCAGTGAAATGGCGGCAGATCCCGTAAACCGGAAAAAATTTGCCGGGGATTGCCTGCGGATTATAAAAGCGTTCGATCTGGATGGCATTGATATCGACTGGGAATATCCGACCAGTTCCATGGCGAAAATTTCTTCTTCGCCGGATGATACGGATCATTTCACACTTTTGATGAAAGATATCCGGGAATCCATTGGAAAGGACAAACTGTTAACATTAGCATCCGCTTCCAGTGCAGGATACATCAATTTCAAGGCAATCAATCCTTTCATCGATTTTGTCAATATCATGGCTTATGATATGGCCTCCGCCCCACTCCATCACTCACCTTTATACGCATCCGACAAATGTGGCGGGAATACATCCGACGATGCCGTACGGAAACACCACGAGGCTGGTGTGCCGTTAAATAAATTAGTACTGGGTATGCCGTTTTACGGACGCGGAGGAATGGGAGGAATCCCGGATTTCATTGATTACAAAGACATTGAAAAACTATCCGGATATATACCGAAATGGGATGAAAAAGCACAGGCGCCCTACCTGGCCGATTCGACAGGCATTTTCGTTTGCGGCTACGATACACCCCGCTCTCTGGCTGTTAAATGTAACTACATCATTGAAAAAGGATTATTGGGAGCGATGTACTGGGATTACGACGGAGATAATGAAACGGGCGATTTACGAAAAGCGGTTTATGAAACGATTATTTATTAATTCAAGATTGCTTCCCTTCATAAAGCAACCATCAGTTCTAAATTCGGAACCTGGAACTTTAAACTTTGAGCCTGAAACTTTGAACTTTATTTTATACACATGCGATATCTAACGTTACTTATTCTATCTCTATTGACCGGTTCGATATCTGCCCAGGTACAGATCTGTCGGGACTCGGCACTAAACCGGGCATTAATTCAAACCGGACTGATTCACAGCCCGTTGCCTCTCGACGTATCCCGCTCCTATGAAGCGAATAATTGGAAAAAAACGATTTTATACAGTACATCTTTGAATCCGGAAAAAAACATATCCGGATGGCAACACAAGGGATTAGGAAAAATAACTTCTTCAACAGAAAAAACGATGACCGGAGATCAAACACTTAGGTTGGAATTTCCTGCATTTACGGGTACCAGAGCAAAAGGTTCTCCTTCCGACCCTGATTATGCCACATACGGTAATATTCATGTAAACTACTCCGTGAATGGTGAAAACTGGGAAAAATACAACCGGATTGAGTTTTATATCTATCCTGATTGTGAAGGAGCCCGTGTCGTAAACCTGAATTTTTCCTTTGAAAACGAAAACATGTCCGGAGAAGAGGGGCGTAACCATGCATCCCATCTCATCAATCTGGTTAACCGCCAGTGGAACCGTTGTTTCTTCGAGTTAGGAGAATTTAACCGTGACCGGGTAAAAAACATCGGGTTCAGTTGCAGCGTAAAAGGCAAAGACCGTACTACGGGAGACACATCGATCTACTATATCGACAAAATAGAATTACAGCAAATCGAAGACCCGGAAATGGTAAGTGGGTGGATGCCGGGAAACAACCGGATCGTATACTCATCCACAGGCTACATGCTCAATGATACGAAAACGGCTATCGCCAATTTCGCCAATCAGCATCACAATCATTTTGAACTGATTGATGTAAACAGCGGCATGCCCGTTTTTAACGGAAAAATTAATCAGCAGAAAACAACGACGGGTAATTTTGAAGTTCTTGACTTCACATCTTATAACCAACCGGGACTATACAAACTAAAGGCTGGAGGCATTGAAACACAAGCATTTCAGATCGGAGAAAACATATGGGAAAATTCCCTGTGGAAAGTATTGAATTTTATTTTCTGTCAGCGTTGTGGTTATCCCGTTCCGGGCAAACACGGAACTTGCCATACGGATCTTTGCGCTGTTCACAACGGGATAAAAATATCATACGGAGGAGGCTGGCATGATGCCGGCGATTTATCCCAGCAAACACTTCAAACGGGGGATGTCACCTATTCGCTCTTAGAAGCATATAACAAACTCAAAGGTAAAAATCCGTTATTAGCCGCCCGTTTGCTGGAAGAAGCCGAATGGGGGTTGGAATTCATTCTGCGAACACGTTTCGGTGACGGATACAGAGCGAGTAGTGTCGGGTTGTTAATCTGGCTGGATGGCATGTTCAACACATTAGATGATATCTCGACCGTACGTAAACAAAACCTCGCATTCAATAATTTTCTTTATGCAGGATACGAAGCTTATGCCGCGATGACAATTGATCGTGATCCGATGCTACAGGAATATCTGGTACGTGTTGCAAAAGAAGACTTCGATTTCGCGATACAGCGCCATCAGGAAAAAGGATACGGTGAATTTCTTTACATGTATGAACATGGATATAATACTTCCGAAAGTCAGTATATGGCAACCATATCCTGGGCGGCCAGTATGCTGTTTAAACTTACTAAAGATAAAAAATATGCGGAAGCAGCGACCGGTTATATCCGGTTTACATTGGATTGTCAGCGTAAAAATCCATTGAAAGACAAGGATAAAACGAAAGGCTTTTTTTACCGCGATAAATCCCGCCAGTCAATCGTACACTATATCCATCAGTCACGTGAACAGGTATTCATGCAGGCAATGACATTATTATGCGAGACACAACCTGAACACCCTGACTATATGGAATGGGCCGAATCTATCCGGCTATACGGAGAGTATCTGAAAGGACTGATGATATATACGGAACCTTACGGTATGCTGCCAAGCGGTATCTATCATATAGACGAACATCGTGATTCACTTGGTTTTTACCGCTTACATTTATTCCCGCCGGAAAATGCAAAAGAACTATATATCGAACAGGTGACAAAAGGTACCCGATTAGATAAAGAGCACTACATCAAACGTTTTCCTGTATGGTTCGGCATTTTCAACGGGAATACGGCCGTTCATCTTTCCACCGGAAAAGCCGCCGCGCTCTGTGGTAAATTCCTGAACGACGAAACGCTTTTGAATATCGGACGGGAACAAATGTACTGGACGGTGGGTAAAAACCCGTTCGGACAATCCCTGATCTATGGTGAAGGTCATAATTATCCGCAAATGGACAGCTTCTCATCCGGAGAGATGGTCGGAGAAATGCCGGTAGGGATCCGAAGTTTAGATAACGAAGACATTCCTTACTGGCCACAGACGAACAATGCCTGCTATAAAGAAGTATGGGTCACATCGGCCGGCAAATGGATTTCATTAGCTATTGAGTATTAACTCACAAAATACGGACATATCAGATTTAACAGAATATTATTATCTTTAATGAGTGATTTATTTACGATTATTATAAATTCAAAATACAACGCATTATGAAACGGACTCCTTTTCTTTTATTACTTGCACTTACGTTTTTTATCAGTTGCAATGCCAAAACAAAAAACGAAACGAACCAACCGGAAGAATCAAAACCATTTAAAATACTGGTATTGACGAAAAGAGGTGGTCAGCACGGAGGATTTACAGACGCAGGTATCCAGTGGCTCAGTCAACAAGCGGAAACGATGAATTTTGAAATGACGGAGGTCAATAACACGAAGCAGATCAATGATGAATTTCTATCGCAATTCACGGTTATCATACAACTCGATTACCCTCCGTATACATGGACAAAAGAAGCGGAAACCGCCTTTATAAAATATATAGATGAGGGATCAGGCGGCTGGATAGGATTTCATCATGCTACATTACTCGGGGAATTTGACGGATATCCGCTATGGCAATGGTTTTCCGATTTCATGGGAGGAATCCGCTTTCAAAATTATATTGCTCCCTTAGCCGACGGAACAGTCCATATAGAAGATAAAACGCATCCCATCATGAAAGGAGTACCGGAATCATTTACCATACCTGATGACGAGTGGTATACATTTGATAAAAATCCGCGTCCGAACGTACAAGTACTGGCATCTGTCGACGAATCCACTTATCAACCGGCTTCGGACATAAAAATGGGCGATCATCCCGTTGTCTGGATCAATCCGGCAAAAAAAGCCCGAAATGTTTATTTCCTGATCGGACACAGCAGCAAACTATACGATACGATAGAATTTACCACCATGTTTGCCAATGCAATCAATTGGGCTGCCGGTAAAAAAATAATTAATTCAAAATCCTGAATTTCAGGTTCCAAATTTTGAACTTTAAACTTTGAACTTTGAACCCGAAATCATATAACCTTAGTGTTAAATTTAAATTTTTGTACAGATGAAAACATTTTTATTGAAAACCATTATCACATTTTTTGTTTTAAGTTTTTCTTTTTCGGGAATAAACGCCCAGGTACCTGATAATTACCCTGCGAATTATGCAAACGCCCCCCGTTTCAAGGCGTTGGTTTATTATACCCATCATGCGGAAGAAGCTCACATAGATTTCTCGCTACAAGGAGTTGAATTCTTTAAACGCCTGAATTACGTGGATGGTTTTATTTTAGATATAACAACCGATTTCTCTCAATATCCGTATGAAAAATTGAAAGAATATGATATTGTTGTCATGCTGGATGGTTATCCGAACACTCCGGACGAACGTAAAGCTTTCGAACAATACATGGAAAACGGCGGCGGATGGATGGGTTTTCATGTATCCGCTTACAATGATAAAAACACGAACTGGCCATGGCTTTTACAATTTCTTGGCGGTGGTGTTTTTTATTGCAATAACTGGCCTCCTCAGCCTGTTCTGGTCGAGGTTGACAATCCGTCGCATCCGGTAACAAAAAACTTACCCGCATCTTTTGTCGTCCCCGAAAGTGAATGGTATCAATGGAATCCAAGTCCGCGTGAGAACAAAGACATTGAGGTGTTGCTTTCGCTCTCCCCGAAAAACTATCCTTTAGGAATCAAAGACGTCGTAAACTTCGGTGACTTTCCGCTCGTCTGGACGAATAAAAACTACCGTATGATATACCTGAACATGGGACATGGCGATGATGAATTTACAGATGCCACACAAAAACTCTTATTCGTGAATGCTTTCCGCTGGGTACTGAGCAAAAGCCCGAATGGAGATCCGTTCAAAAAATAAATTCCAGATTCAAAGTTCCAGGTTTCAAACTTTGAACTTGAAACTTGAAACTTTGAACTCAAAATCTTAGTGTTAAAATTTAATTTTTGCAAATATGAAACAGGTCTTATTTTTCATCTTATTGTTTTGCATCCTCTGTGCCGATTACCTACATGCACAAAATCAAAGCAGGCAGATCGACTCTGTCCTGCCTGTACGTGGGCTTGCCATTGAAGCTCCTAAAAAAGCCGGAATGGATCTATTCCTCCGGTTCATTGAAGAAGAGTTAGCCCCGGCTCACTTCAACCTGTTGATTTTGCGGGTCGACTGGAATTATGACTATAAATGTCACCCTGAGCTGAGAGACCCGGATCCGTTAACGGAAGCCGATGTAAAAAAAATAGTGACTGCCTGTCAGGAACACGGAATAAAACTGGCACCCCAGATCAATTTGCTGGGACATCAGTCGTGGGCAAAGACAACCTACGCATTACTTCGCGAATATCCGGAATTTGATGAAACACCCCATGTAAAAACAGAAGACTATACCGGTTGGCCTAATCCCGATGGCTTATACTGTAAAAGTTATTGCCCGCTGCACCCTGATGTTCATAAAATCGTATTTGCTTTAGTTGACGAATTGACGGAGGCATTTGAAGCGGATTTATTTCATGCGGGGATGGATGAAGTCTTCTACATCGGAGATGATAAATGTCCGCGTTGTTCCGGTTATGATAAAGCTGAATTATTTGCCGGCGAAGTGACAAAAATACACAATCACCTGGCAATACAGGGAAAACGGTTGATGATATGGGGTGACCGTCTGATCGACGGGAAAACAACAGGCCTTGGAGCGTGGGAAGCCAGCATGAATAATACACATCGCGCAATCGACCTGATACCGGAAAATGTTTTTATTTGCGACTGGCATTATGAACGTCCCGAACAAACAGCCGTTTATTTTGCCATGAAAGGATTCGATGTGGCCACATGTCCGTGGCGCAAACCGGAAATAGCTGTGGAACAACTAAGCGATATGATCCGTTACAGAAAAAATTCAACACCTCAAATGACACAGCATTTCCGGGGAATAATAGCAACCGTCTGGTCCGGGGCTGAAGGATTCCTTAAAAATTACTATGATCCTGAAACCCTGGCAAAAACAGAATCGGACGCCCTGACCTTAAAAAAGCTGATTGAATCATACAAAGCAATAAATTAATAAACTTCCCTCATGGCAAAAACGAAAACTGATTTCTCCGGACGAAATGTGGCTATTGATATTCTCAGAGCATTAACTATGCTTTTGATGATATTTGTCAATGATTTATGGACCATATCCGGTTATCCCGAATGGCTTGGTCACGCAAGCGCTGATCAGGACATGCTGGGATTAGCCGATATTGTTTTTCCATGCTTTTTATTTGTAGTGGGAATGTCTATCCCTTTTGCCATAGAGGGGCGATTTAACAAAGGATTGTCCGGCGTCAGTACAGTCGGGCATATCCTTACACGTTCGCTCGCGCTCCTACTGATGGGAGTCTTTATCGTAAACACCGAAGCCAGGCTATCTCCGGAAACCGGCCTTACCTTGCCTGTTTACAGAATTCTGATGGTGGCAGGATTTTTACTGATCTGGAATGTCTATCCACGAACGGAAAACGTGAAAAGAAACCGGTTATACTCAATACTCAAAGGCTTGGGAGTGGTCATCCTGGTCTGGCTTGCCATTATTTTCCGTGACTCGGACGGTGGTTTTTTCCGGTCACGCTGGTGGGGTATTTTAGGCTTGATTGGATGGACTTACCTGATATGTGCTTTCATATACCTATTCACCCGCGACCGCTTAAAATATCTCATACCGATCTGGCTTGTCTTTACCATTCTCTGCATCGTAAAAAGCCGCATGCGGGATGGAGGTATAATTTTAGATCTGCCACGTAGAAACTTCTTCGATGAAATGCTGCAAATATTACACACAGGAAAAGGCGGATTACCCGCTTTCACAATGGGTGGAATCATCCTCTCGCTATTCGCTACAAAATATGCGGATACAGGTAATCGTAAAAAAATAATTTTCACAATATCTGCCGTTGCAATATTATTGATAGCCGGATTTATTTCCCACAAATTCTGGATTGTATCAAAAATACAGGATACTCCTCCCTGGATCTTCTTCTGTACGGCTATTGCAGTCGGAACCTATGCGCTCATTTCCATACTGGTAGAAAAGGAAAAAGCTCACTGGTTCAATATGATAAAAACGGCCGGAACCGCAACCCTCACCTGTTATCTCGTACCTTATGTCACCTATAGTATCACTGCGATGATTGGTATCCAATTACCCGGATGGCTAACTACCGGTTTTACCGGCATATTGAATTGTGCGGCTTATTCATTTCTGGTAATCGGCATCACTTACCTGTTGGGAAAAATACATATAAAACTCAAAATATAAAATGATACATTTATATTTTATCAATATATTTGCACTGAATTATTTGAGGAAATACTGTGCAAAACGCAGAAACGGGTACAGTTTCCCAATCGTTACTAATAAGGAAAAGTATTGAATCATTACATATTTACATACAAAATCACATTGATATGAAACAATCACGTCTTCTTAAGTGTCAAAAAAAGATGAGTATATATACTCTAATTGCTATCCTATTACTAACAGGTCAAGTTGTTATAGCGCAAAATACACCTAAAATTGATAAGATTTTTGAAAAAAAATTACAATATGGAATGATCTCTAAGGGTAATAATTTTCCGGACTTTTACCCTAAAAACGATAGTATTGACTTTCTTCTTTTTACGCTACATGAGGAACTGCCTCTTCAAGATTTTGCAAATAAGACTGGCTTTAGTAACGAGAAAGTTAATACATTAACCTCATTTCTTGAAAACAAGGGCTGGATACACAAAGTTAATGAATTGTATAAACCTACTGTTTTTGTTGCTGATTTAAATGCCGGACAAGATCTATATCGTTATGCCGAACCTATTTCAGATGATATTAGTAAGGAGATAAAAGACTGTCTACCAGAAATAAAAAAAGAATTTACACGGATGGATATTGCAAAAAAACAGAGTTTTGACGATTGGTCTTTTTTTATTTTAAGTAATGTACTTTTAGACAGTTGGCAAATTGATAGTGTTGAGAATGGCTATTTGAAGATGACAAGCCGTCCCAGCCGACATGGTAAAAACTATTTCTATACAATTTGGGAGCATGATCAATCCCAACAGGTTGAACCGTTTGGAATATATGGAAATCAAATGATGAATATTGACAACCGTTTAATATGTGTTTACGGCAATAACAGGTTTGGATATAAACTTTTGGATAGAAGCCCTATTATTTCAAAAGAAGACAGTGAAATATTCAATGCGATAGCTGGTATTTTTCTGCCAAAGCTGCTAAAAGTACTCGACAAGCATAACGCTTACTCTATAGGAGTCTATGAAAAGATGGGCTATCATAACGAAATAACTTTTGAAGAATTTTTTATTTGGTGGTACCATTTTATTTACACTCAAGTAACAAATATGCTTAGCAATGAAAGTATTATTCGTATTCCGCAAGGGGGTAACTTTCAGTATGAACTAGAGCAATAGTGATATCATAATTACATTTTCAAATACTTGCGTTATAAGGGTATCTATGCAAAAAATGAATATTGTCATTTTACGGACCGCTTCAAACGATATTCGGATGGCGTACACCCTTTTATCGCTTTGAACTGACGTGAAATATTCTTATAATCCGTGAACCCCATTTTCATGGCGATTTCGACGACCGTATCTTTGCTGTAAATCAATTTTTCGGCAAATTTCTGTATTCTGAGGTTCAGTATATATGAATAAACGGATAAGCCTGTTACTTCCCTGAAACGGGTTTCCAGTAAACGGCGCGACAATGGGACAAGCTTCAACAAATCATTAACATTCAGCTTTTTATCCGTATTCTGGTGAATATACTTCAGTATGACAGATATACTTTTATCATCCGTAGCATAGATATCCGTCGATTGCCGGGTAACAATATGAGTCGGGTGAACAATCACATCTTCATACGCCGCATCCGGATCTTTTATCATTTTTTCAATCAATTCCGCTGTTTCATATCCTCCTTTTTCAACCGCCTGATGAATCGATGATAAAGGCGGATACGACAAAGTACATACGGCTTCATCGTTATCAACACCTAATACGGCAACTTCTTCCGGTATTTTTATTCCGCTCTGATTACAGGCTTCAATAATGTGATGCCCCTGATTATCATCACATGCCATAATAGCCACCGGCTTCGGAAGCATCTGCAACCATTCCGTTAAAGGAGCCGATTCATAAAACCACAAATCTTTGAATTCAATATTCTGATACTCTGAGAAATTTTTACTCCAACCATGCTTTTCGATCTCATCGCGAAAACCTTCACAACGCTCTTCCGACCAGACAACTCCCTTAAAACCGTAAAAAGCAAAATTTTTAAACCCTTTCTTTATGAAATAATTGGCCCCCATCTGTCCTGCATGATAATGCGCTCCTGTGATATTTAGAATTTCCGTAAATCGCTGTTTAAAATCCTGGGCTATAGCGATAATTCCATTTTCCCTGAAGATACTGACACGGTCCGTATTATAAAACTGGGCGATAATACAATCCGCTTTCCATTTCAACGCCCATTCCAGTACCCCCTCTACTTCATATACATCCCTGTATGAAAGAGGCATTTTACATAAAACCCAGGAGCCACGCCCTTTGGAATACTGGGCAATGCCTTTCAGTAAATTTTTGGCATACTCCTCCGAAAAATCCGTCAGTAATATAATTCGAATCATAATAGATATTTTAAAAGTATTAACCATACAAACATAATATAAATCTGTAAACAGACAAAGTACAAAAACAGCTTCTTTCATAAAAAATCACACTACAGAGTCTTTATGATAGCTATCGAAACTATTATGATATTAATTAAACCTCTTCATGATGGAATATCAGTAAAATTGCCAACGATAAATACGATAAAAATACAAAACATACCATGAACAAACACGCAAAAAATTTACTGGTCCTATTATGTCTGGTAGTATCAGTTCCTATCCGGGCTATCGAATTAACCTCCGTATATACACAACGTCCGGAAGACCCCGAAGCTTTTTATTTCACTCCGGAGCGTTATCCGATTACGAATGACGGGAAAACAGACGTGTCCGAAATGTTGCAACAGGCAATTAATGAATTGAAAAAAGAGAAAAATTTCGGAATACTATTTATACCTGAAGGCAAATACAAAATAACCCAGACAATATATATCCCTTCAGCCATCCGATTAATTGGCTATGGCAAAAAACGTCCCGAATTTATATTGGCACGCAATTCCCCCGGCTTTCAGCAAGAAAATCCGGCAGACAAGGGAAAAGCCTCCTATATGTTTTGGTTTACCGGAAGTATTGTCCGCTCCGAAGACAATATAAATGACGCGAATGCCGGAACATTTTACAGCGCTATGTCAAATATCAACCTGCGTATTGAAGACGGAAACCCGCATGCCGTGGCGCTTCGCACCCATTATGCGCAACATAGTTTTATCAATCATGTAGCTATATACACGGGAAAAGGTAAAGCCGGTCTTTTCGATGCGGGAAATGAGATGGAAAACGTCGCATTCTTCGGTGGTGATTATGGTATTTATACAACCAAGGCTTCTCCCGGATGGCCTGTGATGATGGTCGATTCTTATTTCGAAGGACAACGAACGGCAGCACTCCATTGTCAGGAATCCGGTCTCGCCATGGTCAATATACAGGTAAAAAACAGTCCTGTTGTTTTTGATATCGAAGACAATTATGCTGACCGTTTATTCGTTGAAAACGGTCATTTCGAAAATATAAGTAAAACGATCGTCAGTATCAGCAACGAAAATAACAGCAATAACCAGATCACATTCCACAATGTCGTCTGCCGTAATACGCCTGTAATTGCCGAATATCGCCGCAGTCAGACAACGACAGGCACAGGTCATAAAATATACAGAATCAACAACTATGCCCATGGCTTACAAATGGATGACATGTCTGCAAAACCCGAGTACCGGACCATTGCGGACATCGAACCGATTACAAAAATGCCTCCGGCGCTGCTTCGCGATATCCCATCATTACCTCCTATGGAAACATGGGTAAACATACGTGATCTGGGAGCCGTGGGAGACGATATGATCGATGATACAAAAGCGATTCAGAATGCTATCGATACATACGATCATATCTATATACCCCAGGGATGGTACAAAATAACAGAGACATTACGGATGAAACCGCAGACCAAACTGATCGGACTCCACCCGTTCGGCACACAATTCCGTCTGCCGGAAAGCGCTCCTGCATTCAGCGGATTCGGTGGCCCGAAAGCAATGCTCGAGTCATCGGAAGGAGGAACGAACATGCTGAATGGAATTGGCATCAATACCGGAGGATTCAATTACCGTGCAGTCGGAATCAAATGGATGGCCGGAGCAATGTCTTATCTTAACGATGTAAAGTTTGTAGGCGGCCACGGAGGCCTGCACCGACCTGTACCCGGTCAACCCACGCCAACCTGGCATTGGCAGGAACCGGGGATAAGCTCTCCCTCCCACCCCATCTATGCACAGGGAAAAGACCTGGCATGGGATAATCAATACTGGAGTTTGTGGATCACAAACAACGGAGGCGGAACATTCAAGGATATATGGACTGCATCAACTTATGCAACCAGCGGTTTATACGTAAGCAATACTTCAACTCCGGGACGTATCTATGCCATGTCGTTGGAACACCATGTAAGGAATGAAGCCACGTTCAGAAATGTATCCGACTGGAAAATTTACTGTTTTCAACTGGAAGAAGAATCGGTTGAAGGCACAGATTGCCAACCGGTTGAAATGCAGGGATGCAAAGACATTACTTTTGCAAATCTTTATATGTTCCGTGTCATCCGGATCAACCAGCCCTATCACAACTCCGTACGCATCTGGGATAACTGTGAAAATATCGAATTCCTGAACCTGCATAACTACTCCCAGATAAAATACACAACAGATAATCCGGTATATGACATAAACAAAAACATCGAGGTTCGCCCCTGGGAACTTCAACGTTTGGTTGTTACCGGTAAAGAACTTCGTATTCCACCCCTAACCTGCCCGATTGGAGAAGTGCAAAAATTAGCCACCGGCTTTGAATTTGCCGAAGGGCTCACCAGTGACAGCAAGGGTAATATTTATTTCTGCGAACAAAGAATGAGGCGCATTTACAAATGGTCTGCAGCAACCAATACAATCTCTTTACTTACGGATTTCCCGTGGGAACCTTATTCTTTAGGATGCGATACGAATGACAATCTGCTTGTCGCAGTCAAATACCGCCCTCAGCCCGGATTGCTTATCAACGGAGAAAAGGAAGTTGCCGCCTCTTATCCCGATTCACACGGGACCTCTTTTGCCGGCTGGGGAAATTCCGGTTTTGAAACAAGATTTTACGCCATTACCCCTTCCGATCCGGACAATACCTTCACCATATTACCCAAAGTAAAAATGGGCTCTGTGAAAAATGTAACCAAAGCATTGTATCCTTCTAACCGATGGAGAGATTTTCATGATTTTAGCAAAACGGTTAATTATGTTCCGGAAATGTGTTTCGTAGCACCCGACGGAAAAACAATCATACCTGATCAGTACGATATCGCACGTAGTTCCGCACTATTGGAAGCCTATCCGGGTCAGTTATTCTATGCTTCGGACGAATACGACAAGCGAACCGTACGTATGAAGGTGGATACCGACGGTACTTTATCCGAATCCGAATATTTTGTTGAATGGGGAGAGTTCGGTTCAACTGTCGACAGCGAAGGAAACGTCTATATTGCAGACGGACAGGTACTCGTATTCAATAAAGAAGGCAAACTGAAAAAACAGATCGATATTCCTGAACGTCCGTCTACCATCCGGTTCGGAGGGACAGATAATAACACATTATTCATCACCGGGCGTTCGTCGCTTTTCAGCGTACGGATCAAATAAGTTTGAAAATAAGTTTAATGGTTTGATAGTTATCATCCGGAGATGTTTTGATAGTTTTTGGAAGATTTTTGATAAATATCCGACCCCGAATAAATAAACATAATTTAATATTGCATTGAAAATATTCACAAAAACGGTTGTGATTAATCCTATTTTAAGATTTGCTGATTTTGCATAGCATTGCTTATTAATCATCAAACAGAAATATGCCGCTTATGATCAACTTCTTTTTGGATTTTTACTAATAATTTGATACTTAATATAAACCGCAAAAATATGTCTGCTTATGAAAAAATAAAAGTCAACAACCCGCCAATAGAGATAATAATCTGAAAAACAAAGTAGTTATTCTGCTCATGCTCTCTAATTATTCGAAAGCTACTCTATTTCAGATTTGAATACAATGAGACACAAATACTTACCATTTAAAATAACTTATTATGGATGAAAAATTAAAAAAATTTCATTTACACTGGTCATTCAAAACAATAAAACGAGTATTTATAATCACCTGCATTTGGATGAGTTATGTGCTACAGGTTGCAGCCCAGACTAATATAAAGATCAGTGGAGTTGTTACTTCTGCTTCTGACGGATATTCCGTTATCGGTGCCAATGTAACACAAAAGGGCACTTCTAACGGTATAATTACAGACATTGACGGCCGGTTCAGCCTGAATGTACCTGCCGGTTCGGAAATTGAAGTATCATACATCGGCTACGAAAAGCAAACGATAAAAATTGAAACAGGGAAAACTCATTATGCAATAATACTTTCTGAAGATCTTCAACTGTTGGAGGAAGTCGTCGTAATCGGTTACGGCGTACAGAAGAAAAGTGTCGTTACGGCAGCCATCAGTCAGGTTTCAGGAGATGAACTTGCTAAAGGAAGTCCGACAACCTTCCAGAATGCGCTTAAAGGAAAAGTATCCGGCGTACAGATCGTTTCCGAATCCGGAGCGCCCGGTTCCGGAGCAAAAGTGAGGATCCGTGGTATCGGGACCATCAACAATTCGGATCCGTTGTATTTGGTAGACGGGATGCCGGTAGACGCGATTAATAATATCAACCCTTCCGATATCGAATCGGTTGAAGTTTTAAAAGATGCTGCTTCCGCTGCTATTTACGGTACCCGCGGTGCGAACGGCGTTGTTTTGATTACAACCAAAAAGGGGTCTGTCTCCAAAGCGTCATTAACATACGAAGGATCATACGGATGGCAAAGCCCAACGAAAAAATTAGATTATATGAACGCCACCGAATATCAAATGATGGTGAATGAAATGAATCTGAATGGAGGCAAAGCGCCCACTTATCCTAATTTCAATCTTAGCGATCCGACAACGTATCCGGCATACAACACAGACTGGCAGGATGAATTGCTAAATACGAACGCACCGGTCTATAATCATAAGCTTTCGCTTTCGGGGGGTAATGAAAAAAGCCTGTATTATGTATCTCTGGGATACCTGAACCAGAAGGGAGTAGTAGCCAGTGACAATTCATATTATGAACGATATAATGCACGCTTCAATAATACATATACGGTAATGGAAGATAAAGCGCGTTTCTGGCTACCCAAAGTGACTCTTGAAACGAATATCAGCTATTCCCATACGGAGTCCATGGGAATCGGTAACAACAGCGATGTTTCCGGCGTATTGACCTCTATGGCGCTCACTCCTCCGAACGAAGCGATTTATCAGGATGATCCTTCCGTATTAGCTACTTATGATAAAATATATCCCAACTATGTAAAAAATAAAGACGGACGCGCCTATAACATTATCAACATGCGTGAGTTAGGTAATCCGCTGGCTGTTCGTGAAGTATCCAACAATTCACTTCATAAGGCCAATAATTTCAACGGGAACCTCAATCTGAATATTGAAATATTACCGGGATTGAACTTCCGTTCTAACTTCGGCTTCGCATGGGGCTTCTGGGGTTCCAGAAGTTACTCCGTTCCTTTCTATATTTCCACAGCGAATGTGAATACCAATTCAAGTGTCGGTCATTCTAAAAATGAGAGCTTTACCTGGCAGGTAGAAAATGTATTGAGTTACAACAAACAAATCGGCCAACACCAATTCTCGCTGTTAGCCGGCCAATCGGCTTTAAGTTCTGAGAGTTCAGGCCTTTGGGGAGACGATTATAACTTACTACGGTACGGAATGGATTATGCGTACCTGAACAGCGCCGCCGCAGAGAGATCACTAGAAAGGGTAGACGATTATGTGAACCAACACAGGTTAGCCTCCTTCTTCGGACGCCTCTCTTATAACTATGCCGAGAGATACATGTTAAGTCTGGTCATCCGCCGCGACGGTTCTTCCAATTTCGGACCGGCTAACAAATATGCTAATTTCCCGTCGGTTTCGGCCGGCTGGAATATAACGGAAGAAAGTTTTATGGAATCCAAACCGGAATGGCTGAACGCCATTAAACTACGCGCCAGCTGGGGTAGAAACGGAAATGAAAGTATCGGAGGATTCCAGTATACCAGTTTGTTAAATCAGGGAACAAACAATGTCGCTTTGGGTAAAGGAAAGGATGATGCTATTTATGTCAGTATGGTATCCAGCGGTTACGCTAACCCCGCGATTCAGTGGGAAACATCCGAACAGACAAATTTCGGACTTGATTTCCGGCTTCTGAACAGCCGATTGACTTTCTCTGTAGACTATTTTGACAAAAAAACCAAAGATATGATTTTATGGCTGCAAACTCCCAAATACTTAGGATACTGGGGTATGAATGCCAACTCGGGGACCATGAACAACAAGGGCTTTGAGTTTGATGTCAATTACCGCTTTAAAGTAAGCGCCGTCAATTTTTCGATGAACGCTAATGCCTCCTATTTAGAAAATGTCGTTACTGACCGGGGCCCTGGCTTCTCATCCATCGCCTCTCTGGGAGCAGGTCTGGCCAATCCGGACGTTGCAATCGTTGAATCAGGAATGCCTTACGGTTATTTCCGCGGATATGTTCATGATGGCCTTTTCCAGAACTGGGACGAAGTAAACGCACATGTCGGTCCCAGCGGAAAACTGTTACAACCGAATGCACAACCGGGAGACGTTCGGTTCAAAAATTTAAACGGAGACGATCTGATTGATGATAAAGACCTTAAGATGATCGGAAATCCGAATCCCGATTGGGTCTATGGTTTTACATTGAACGCCGACTGGAAAAATTTTGATATTTCCGTATTCTTTCAGGGAGTAGCGGGTAATCAGATATTCAACTATGACCGCCGTCCCAATGTTCCGTATGCAAATTGGCACCGCAAATGGCTGAACAGATGGACCGGTGAAGGAACATCCGACTTCTGGCCGCGTGTGGTGGAAGACGATGCTCCTAATTCAAATACTTCGCGTGTAAGCAGTTTATACATCGAAGATGGAGATTATCTGCGTTTAAAACTTCTGCAATTAGGATATACGCTTCCGACAAGTGTAACTAAAAAAGCATTGATCAGTAACCTGAGATTCTATATTCAATGTGACAACCTACTGACCTTCTCAAAATACAGGGGTTACGATCCGGAAGTTGGTTCACGTAACGGACTTGATTCCGGAACCTATCCGCAAGCTAAAGTATTTACCATCGGAGCTAGTGTTAATTTCTAAATTATGTATATATGAAAAAAATATTTTTATATCTGACAATCATAGCGTTTTCTCTCACATCTTGTGATGATTTCTTAGAACTATATCCGAAAACGCAGTTAAATGACGGTGACTTCTACCAGACGGAAGATGACCTCCTAATGGGACTTTACGGTACGATGAACACCATGAATCATAGTGTTAACAGACTGTATTCTACCTTTATATACCTTTCGGACGAAGGAGATTCGGGAGGCGGCCCCGGTGAAGGCGGATACGGTACGGACCTGTTCCAGTATGACCCGAGCAATTGTCCCAACTGGTGGGGAGGAGAATGGAGCCTGGGAATGTATGAAGGAATTGCACGCGCAAATCTTCTTTTAAGTAAAATGGATAATGCGACACTGTCGGAAGAAGCATACAATCGGATCAAAGCCGAATTAACCTTCGTACGTGTCCTGTTTTATTATTATCTGTTTATCGGATACGAACAATTTGTCATTATTGATAAAGTCATACTACCGGCAGAGATGTACTCCGTAAAAAAAGGAACCCGGCAGGAATGTTACGAGTT